>JBHLPJ010000040.1:0-9949 GCA_048939565.1 Promethearchaeota archaeon | reverse complement strand
AGGGCTAGTATGACTTCTCGACATACAGCACAGAATTCCTCTATGGATATTCTTGGATCGTATATCAATTCAATTGGAATCCCTGTAAAAAAAACAGATTCAGGAAGGACGTCCCTGGCTTTCTTAAGGCTTCTTATCCAATTCTGTGTATCTTTCCGGGTAATCCTAGATACTAAGTCCAAAGGATGAAATCCATGGTAATAATTACTTAGTCTTTTTGCAGCGTCAAGAATGAAGATATTTCCATCGCAGTGGATTATACCATACTTTCCCACATCATGAATGAGACTGGCAAGTATCTCATGGCTTGGTATGTAGACTGTATCGATGAAGTCTGCAGGGTAAAGGGGCCCGTGGTAATCAAATGCGTCATCTGCGATTCTAATTGCATCGACTTCTGCAAGGCTTCCAATAGTTTTAATGCATTCCATGACGTAGGTGGAAATCCTCTTATGTAATTCGGCAGCAGACTCGAGATTCAGAAAAGATAGCATGGAGAAATCGAAATTGTGTTGCACCTGATCGAGATGTCTTGTTTGGTTATCTTGGCCCGGAGCACAGAATGTCTCAGCTGTCTCAGTAGGCCCCAACACTTTGCAGATAATGAATCGGTTGCCAAATCGATTCACAGTATGAGTGATTTGTTCTGTCAGTATCTTGGCTATTTCTTTTGGATCAGGCCAATCATATGCGTGTATGTTAAATTCTTTTGCCCATTTTCGAGCAGATGCCTTAGTTCTTTTGAAGGGTCCACCGTCTTGATAGAATCTACGAAAGCGTGAAATTCCGCATGATACATTAACTACGTCGCCATATTGCGCTTCAATCTCAGGATCTCCTAATTCGATGTTTAGGGGGATTTCATCTGGGATTTCCCCATCGAAGACTCCTTTGATTGATTCCTTTTTTTCCCTTTTCTTTTGGAACATTTCTGACGTCACCTAAAAATGCTAAAAGATTTAACACTATTGGTGGAAGCCTCTCTTCTATTTATCCTGGAGCAAGAAAATTCGCGGTATAATCGAAAATCTTCAATCAAAAAAGTCAATAAGAAAGAACCTTAGAAAGCGTTGGGAAACTATTTATAACGGGTATAGGACTAGTAATTCCTTGTCACTGTATGGAATATAAATCCGGAAGGAACATGGCAGACCTTGAACAAAAGATTTGTGGAAATCTTGACGTGAAACATTATTCAAAAGAAATGCGAAGCGGAAGATGAACTAAATGCTCTTACCGTGGTATATGGCATTTGCAGTCTCATTGATGTCTATAGGAATAGGTTGCTTATCGACCATGATAGGCATAGGGGGAGGTTCTCTCTTAATCCCAGTTCTTGTCATGATATTTGGAGTAGATATTCACACGGCAGTGGCTGTCAGCATGTTTATGATAGTCTTTTCCAAAATCTCTGGTACTATTGCCTATGGAAGGAAAAACGTTGTAGATTATAGAGTAGGGCTTACATTCGGACTGACAACTGCTATCGGAGCATTCTTAGGAGCCTTGCTTTCCGCTCAAATAGAATCGTTGGAACTCCAGGCAATCTTTGGAGCTGTTCTTGCGGTTACAAGCTTAACTATGATAATACGGGCAAATAGTGGAGAAAAGGAAGCTGGAGAGTGTGAGTCCAAAAGGTTTAGCTGGAAACGAGAAATAGTTGATGCAGAGGGAAAAAGGCGTCAATATATAGTGCAAATAATTCCAAGTCTCATAGCAGGATTCTTCGCGGGGCTAATCGGAGGGCTACTCGGCCTTGGTGGTGGGACCATAATTGTTCCTGTCATGGTTTTCATTTGTGGAATGCCAATGCACATAGCTGTAGCAACATCAACGTTTACAATTGTAATAGTTGGAGTATCGGGAACAATAGGGCATGTCATCTTTGGCAGTTTGGATATTGTACTCGGTATCATTGTCATCATTGGAAGTAGCATAGGAGCATATTTGGCCCCACGCATAGCGCTAAGCATTTCATCTAAAAAGCTTAAGATTATATTTGGTGTCTTCTTAATTCTTGTTGCAATCGGAATGATGTGGCCATGGGTAAGTCAGTTTCTTTCGACGTAGAAAGCCAAGACACTAAAGAATAGATACCAATGCGATCGCGGTTAAGATGTAATGGTCTCAATGTTTGCATGTCTTTCTTTTATGGAATCTTCCGATATTTTCAGCTTCTCAATTAAGGCGGCGATTATTCCTTCAAGGAATAGCATAACCGTAAGCTCGAACATTGAGCCCAGAGGGCTTAGAGGCGCATGAAGACCGGTGATTTGTCTTGCGTCCCACTTAAACTTCGCTTTTGATTCATTTGTCATTTCCTTAGTCCTACCTTTAACAATGACGACAACGTCGCTTATCTTCGCAAGGGGAGATTCCTCTTCACTGGTTACTCCAATAACGCGAGTTCCAATCTTGCTGGCTAGCGCCGCTGTGTCTACCGTGAAATCTGTTTTGCCGGAACCGGATATCGCCACTACACAATCCCGTCTCGATGCCGAAGGTACTATGGTTTCACCAAGAACAACCACATCAAAACCCAGATGATATAATCGCATGGCAAATGCTTTTCCAACAAGGCCGGATCGGCCTGTTCCTGCGACGAAGATCCTTCCGTCTTTAGCTTTTGTATAGATTATCTCGTCTACCATTTCTTCGATCTGCTTGACATTGGCTATACTGATATTTTCGTCCATCTTCTTTATGATAGACTTCATGGACTTCTTAGCAGAACTCATTAAACCACCTCAAGTAGACCACACAAAAAGGGGCAGCTATTTTGTTTAGGATAATCCTTTGGGAATAATTCACTAAAGTTCTATAAAAGCTTAGTTTTATGGCCTTAAAACCCCTTAGCGCAAGAAGAACTTCCCAAAAATAGGTGGGAGTGGGAAAAGCAGGAAAATTGATTTCTCACGATGCTTTGCGTGATTTTACTTCGGTTACCCTTCCATCGACTATGTTGAAGGCTCTATCGGAATACTCCAATAAGGTTTGATCATGGGTTACGACTATCACGGTTGTACCTTGCTCTTTATTGATTCTTCTGAGGAGCTTCATGATTTCTTGACCAGTCTTGGTGTCAAGATTTCCCGTCGGTTCATCGGCAAATAGTACGGTGGGATCATTGACTAATGCACGGGCAATTGCTGCCCTTTGTTGCTCTCCTCCAGAAAGCTGCTTTGGCCTATGATCCTTTCTTTCAAGGAGATCCACTTCTCTTAACAAGGCCAAGGCTTTATTCTCGATTTCTTTTGCTTTCATATCTGTGGGCCAAAGGGGAGACTCAACGTTTTCTATTGTTGTCATATCCGGAACTAGATTGAAATCTTGAAAAACGAAACCGACTTTTTCTCGTCTGATTTTAGGGAAAAGCCTTTCATCTAGAACGCTTGTATCTGTACCGTCTAGTATGACGCGCCCTACAGAAGGTTGATCTAACCCACTTAATACGTTTAATAGAGTTGTCTTACCGCTTCCGCTGGGCCCGAAAATACATACGAGTTCCCCCTTTTTAATTTCGAGATTCACAGCCCTCAGTGCTTGCACTACCTCTCTTCCACGTTTATACTCTTTTGAGGCACCTTGTACAACAATTATGGAATCTTCTTTAATCATTTTTCACCCCTCTTAATCTATGCTTTGAGTGCCACCATGGGCCTAACTTGAAGAGTCCTCCAGTGAGCAATAACAATCCCGGGTAGTTGAGCCACAATTACTATGATAAATGTAAGAGCCAGAGATAAACCTGAGAAAACAAACTCGCTTTGAGTAGCCGTAGGTACGACATACCAAGTCAATCCAAGAATGTGAATGTCAATTTCCAGCGTTATGGCAAATCCTAAAAGAGATACCAGGAGGAGTTCACCAATCATCAATAGCCGAATATTGTCATTTCCCCATCCTATACATTTCAGGGTAGCTATCTGAGTCTTTCTAAATTGACTTAGTACAAATCCATACAGAACCGCAACCATAAGCCCGCCAAGGACTCCCATACTAGCGAGGACGGCTTCTCCCAGATGGATTGAAAATGCAACCCACCAAGAGAGAACGCAGTAAATCCCGATAGCAGAAAAGAACCTTCTCTTGGATCTGGTAGTCATCCATAGAGCCTTTTTGAATATTCTCAGATTTCCCATGATTCTGCCTCCTTATTATTAAGTAAAAGTGTCTTTATCTTGTGTAATAAATCTTTTCCATCTTCGTTTGAAGATTTCCTGGAAAGACTTTATTAATGAGAATTGGGTCTACTTGATTGAAAACGACTCAAACTCGATAACAGAGGTAAAAGAAATGACGGAAAAACCTTTGGTGAATAGGGACCCTGAAATGGGCGTGCAAACAAAACTTAAGATTCTGCATGATGCGCTTTTTCTCATTCAAACCGAAGCTATCGCCGAGGTTGTTAAGAAACTTGGGGGAGACGCCGCCGATCTGCTATCTGAACAGAGAGAAAGATCCATGACTGCATTAATGTCTCAGATTACCAATACTCTGCGGATTGTAGGAAAAGGAATAGATGTTACAGAAGAATTCTACCGAACTAGTTTGCCAATTCTTGGTTTTGAATTCGATCTGAAGAAGTTTGGTGAAGGAAATCTGACACTCAAGGTTACACAATGCCCCGCATTTGAAAGAGGAAGACAGTTTTCGGAGATTCCTTTATGCAACTTCATATGTATTCCTGCCTCGAGTCAAATAACAAAGACCCTAGCTCCAAATCATCAAATCGAACTCGCCCATAGTATGTGGGAAGGTGCAGAATTCTGTAGAATTGATGTCAAAGAACCCCCCAAGGTCATGGGAATTGCAGAAGCGCTGGATCTTATTCTGAATTTAGAGCCTTTTAATTGCCCAACGCATGGGCCCGATTATCCTTGCGTATTTAGTGACGATATATGTGAACACGCGCAGTATCAGGAGTTTAGAGTTACAGACGGAATCGCAAAAAAAACCATCAGTTCAGCCGTACTATCCCTGACCTTTCCCGTAAAAGATGAGTTTGACCTCTATGTTCTGAACAAGCTTACAAGGCAACTGGGCGAAAAGGGAGTTTTCGCAGTCTTGGAGAAGCCTGAGCCCGGATACAACCTATCTCTGTTCTTCATGTCTGAAACTGGATTAAAAAAGGAACGGATCAAAACAACAATTCTCAATATGCTCGACAATCTTAAGTCCTTCCTAGCAGAAGCCAGAGTTACAATACACAGTTGGATAGATAAAAAGCGAGCTGCATTTAAGATAGAGCCTGAAGAGAAACCAGAGCCTTTAAGAGCGGTGGCGAAGGTTGTAGTTTGTCCACATTGCAGTAGCAGAATACAATTCACAATTGACAAATCCAACATAGAAAAAGCCGAAAAATTCCCAGTGCCTGTAGTACTGAAACATGAAGATCATACATTTACAATATATCTGGATTCTAATCTGCTGATATCGGAAATTAGAAAAGAAGCTCCCCCCAGAATCGACTAAAAGTCTCTTTTACACGGCGATTTCACTACACCTTGTTTAAAATCAGCCCTAATCTTTGAGGTTTGCCACTATATATAAGAGATTTCGAGTAAACATAAGAATCTGTGTTCTATGATTCTAATTGACCCCGAAAGCATGACCATCGGAACTCCGGAATACTGAATGAAGAGATTTCCCAAAGTTTAAGCCTTTTTTCTAATTAAATTATGTGCTGAGCTCCTTAGCTAGTTGACGAGTAGCTTCCATCATCGTCTTAAGCTTCAATTGCGCAGTATCACAACTTAATAATGTCAGGCCGCAATCAGGATGTATCCATATGTTCTCCGAGCCCACTAGCTCGACTGCCTTTCTCAGTAGATTCAATACTTCTTTCTGTGTCTCGATCTGCTCGGTGTTCGTCTTTATGCAGCCCACTCCGAGTCTTTTGTCATTATTCTCCAATTTCTCTCGAGTAACAACTTCAAGATTTTGAGGAGAAGCAGCGAACTCGTGGCTAAGCACATCCACTCCAACAAAATCGAGCAAATGATCGAACACCTTTCTTATGTCCCCGCATGCGTGAAGAGAAACTGGGACTTGAACACCATCAACAATGAGTTCGATACATTCTTTGGCAAGATCCATAGGGACCCCCACAGAATAGAAGGGTTCGTCTATCTGAATCGAGTCCGCCCCTGCCTCTGTCAGCATTTTGACTTCCACGGCTAAGGCTTCGGCTGTATCCCGATAGAGTCTCCTATCAAATATGTTATCATAAGGAGAAGTCTTGCTAATCTTGCACGAGGAAATAAGAGTCATGGGTCCAGTAATTATACCCTTTACCTTTGCCCTTTCTCCAACATATTGCTTAACCCATAGAAGATCTTCCACAATTATAGACCTGTTTTTCCTTGGGGAGATTTTGCCAGCAACTACTGATTCATGTCCCGTTATCTTGAAACCAGGAATGGTTCCTGTAAAATATTTTATCATGTCATACCTTACCTGTCCATCGCTAATTAGGTCTATACCCGCTTCAAGCTGGACATCTACCGCTATCTTGATAGCATCCAGATCTCTTGTGTCGCACTTAGGATGACTCCCGATAACCGTGGTTAGGATTTTCATATCAAAACCCCCAATCAACAATCGTTAAGGCAAAATGAGATTCTTGCCTTAATACTCTTCTTGAAAAGATTATTCCAAGAGGAATTTAGAGAAGGGTTTCCAGATTAAATTAAAAATGGAGAGAGGAGAACGGTATTCTATCGATCTTGACGTGATTCTGCGAATTCATTTATTGCCACATCGATTTCCTTCTGCAGTTTGTGAGATTTGGAAGATAGTAAATCCCTTCTTTTCTTGAGCTTTTCGAGAGTATCCTCCTGTTCGGACAGTTTTGAGACGTACTTCGCTCTTAGTTCATCTTCCTGTCTGGTTTTACCTAGCGATTTAATGTTATCTCTCAGCCTAGGTTGATCTTCAAAGATCTTTTTCTGCATATCATTTAGCTTCGCTATTTCCGCTTCAATACTTGCTTTCTCTTCAGCGAGTTTCACTATTCTACTAAGGTATTCAGATTCCTCTTCCGAAATCAGCTTATTCCTAAGATAAAACTCAAGAACAGCGGATGTAATTCCGACAACGGACAAGCTCGAGGAAACCAGTCTTCTTAATTTCACCTCGAACTTCCTTGTCTCTCTAGGATCAACCGCTACTCTCCATCGATAGTAACTTGCCGTCTCTTCGCTCGGTTTGTCCATGTCAATAGGCTCAAATCCGTGCTGTTTCTCGTGCTCTATTATTATCTCCTTCTTTTCTTCGGTCTTGTTCTTGATTTTGTAGGTAGCCTCACGAATTCGATAATACAAGGTTTCAACAACAGGTCCTTTTACAATAACTTTGTGAATGGTCTCTTCTTTAGTTTTATCCTCTCGAGTTACCGCTGTCTCTAAGTCGACAGCAAAGGGCAAGAAACGCTTCTCATTCTCTGCCATAAAAGGTAACATGCATTCACCTGCGTAAACCCCACCCTCATAGACAGTAACCGGACCACTCTCCAAAGTTAGATTAGAATTGTTGGTCAGTTCAAGACACATAATTGGATTACCGCGTCTTGCACGTTCCTGATAAACCAAAACCTTCTTTCCATCGACATCGCTCGTCAGAATGGGAACAAGAGCGGACTGATTCCTTTTTACGGTAACAGGCACGGTCACGTTATATACCAAGAATTCTCCAGCTTCCTTGGCCTCTGCAATGGTCTCAACAGTATCAACTGCGCGATCCATTCTTGGCTCCATAATACCGCGATATGGTCTAGCTTTCTTAGCCAGACCGGGGCCTGCCGCGGGAACTGGTTTATCTGCCAGAGCATATGCCTTCATCCTGTCTCGTTCCGCCTCCCCAACCCCTTCTTCAAGTTCTACTGGAGCTATCCCCAGTCTTTCCTCAACCTCTACCTCCGGACGGGTTATATATCTGGGAGTGTACACATCATGGCGGAACGAGATTGGTAGGCCCGCAACCAGAGAAAGACCGACACCTTCCCAGTCTTCATCCAAAATGTTGTCTACGATAGCCCATCCTTGAAGAACTGTTCGATCTTCAAAGATAATTATACGGTAGCTCGTCTTCCATACTGGAACCTCAACCATGTAAGATATTGCTACATCCCTTTCTCCTTCTCCTTCGAAGAGGACGGTAACGGATTTCAACTCTTCCTTTTTGGAGTCAGAAATAACGTCCGCAAAATAAGTTAGATCTCGTTTCACGTCTTCATCCATAACTGTAAAGCTCTTGATATCTGAAAGCTTCACTGTCATTATCGAGTCTTCCCTTAACAGGACTAACTGATGAATGTCTCTTTTCACATTGTCCTCAACTTCCACAGCAGTCTCTATACCTAGAACTCTTCCTTGAATTTTGTCTCCGTTTAGGGAGATTTCAACCCTAATACCCGTGATCTGTTTTATTAGTTCAGTTAAAGAGCTTGTTTCAGGTACATTAACTGCAATGTTTTCAAGCAGTTTGGAGACGGTAGGAGCCGCCTCATAAGAAACGTTTGAAACCCTCCCACCCCCCAAATCGATAACAGAAAGGCTTTTTAAAACGTCGCTCATCTCTGCCTTCTTAAATTTGAGCTTCAGAGCTGTGGTTCCACTGACCTTCCCCTGCCTCTCAAAATAACCAACTCCATGTTTGTATAGAACCACTCTTTGTATTGGAATCATTACAGACTCACCAAACCTAATAAGAAAAACCGCTTTATAAAACTGCCCCAACTTAGAATGGCTTTTGGGTAAGATAATCTTGATACTCGAATCGTGATCAAATATGTGATGCGTTCTACTTTTCGGCTGTCTGCTTTATCTTGGAGGCCACATGTGCAAGATCTTCAAAGATGCTTTTTATTCTGAGCCCTATTGACCGGGCACCTTTATATTGGAGAAGAATAACTATCATGCCGTCGTAATCAGCGTTGAGAATTCTCAATAAACGTTCGAAGAATTCGTCATCCTCAGTTACTAAATTCTTCAGATGCTCCTGATTCTCGCGGACTACATCCATAAGCTCTTTGACAGTCCTAAGCCCCATTGCAGCATTTTTGTATTTCATCTTCTCTTCAATTCCCCGGGGATAAGAAAAGATGGAGCCCAGCATAAGACGAGATATGCCTATTCTGCTCACTGAATCAAGAACGCCTAGAATATCATCAAGTATTCTGGCTGCTTGTTCCAGGCTTTTTAATATCAGGCTAGGCTTGTCTTTGTCAAGAGCAGAATCATGACTCTCCATAGTACCAGCACCAGAGAATTCTAGAAACATATAACATTAAAAGATTTGCCTTGCCAAAAATCAAAAAAATAAAGGAAAGTGTGTTTCAGTTATTTGAATTTACCACGCATCAGAGCCGAGCCAAGTGCGTACCCAATCAGTAGGAATATTGGTACACCGACACCGAGACCAAGAATCATACCCTGCGAATAGAAGTCGTTTGCTGTATTTCTGGTATTGACAACGTTTACGGCTATTGAATCAGAACCCAACAAGTTGTTATCATCGACGTTAATCTCAATAGCTAGTTCTCCGTCCCCAACTGTAGTTGTATCAAAGACATATGTGTTGGCACCGCCTGTGGTGTTGAGGTCTCCTACCACTAGTTCAGTCTCTGCACCGCCTATGGATATGGTAACCGCTGTTGCTTGAGCTTCAGTTATCGTGAACACAATAGATATCTCTCCGGTGACGTCTGTCCCGCCCGCAGGCGAGGTTATGTTAACGACAGGACGTGTGTTATCAGCATCAAACGAAGCTGTTAGGTTGAGGTTGTAGCCAAGCGTATCTTCTACATATAGCCACGCATCCCACGTGCCGTCCGGATATTCAGCAGTATCGAGTGTATACATATATCCTATAGTCGCTGTATCTGCTTCAAACCACCAAGCTGATGATAGGCCCCAATCTGAGAATCGGGTACCTGCCGTTGAGTTCC
>JBHLPJ010000164.1:0-3139 GCA_048939565.1 Promethearchaeota archaeon | reverse complement strand
TTATAATATTCCAGCAAGCTTCATATTTCCATTTGTGGCCGTGTAGGTCTGTGACATAGAGTATTCTCATGAAAAAAGCTTCACTGGTTTGCTCTATAAAGCTTCTTCTTGGAGGAATTAGGGATCAGTCCTACTTCAAGAACGGAAACTCAAAGATTCAAGGTTTCAAATACCTTTCACGGGACTAGTAGATGTTCATATATTTGCTTCGTTCCCAAGAAGTAACTTGGACCTTAAACTCGTTCCATTCTTTTGTCTTGATGTCGATGTATCTCCTAAATAGCTCATCCCCAAGAACTTCTCGGAGGAGTTCACTCTTTTTGAGCTCGTTTAGGGCCTCTAATAGAGAAGATGGTAGCATGTCGATTTTTCTGGTTATCAAACTCAAATCATCAAACTGATACACGTTCTCTTCTACCGCCTTAGGAGGCATTAGGTTATTCTTAACCCCATCCAGACCTGCCATAAGAGCTGCTGCAAACGCCAAATACGGATTACAGCTTGGATCTGGGCACCTTAATTCAATTCGGGCAGATTTAGGCCTTTGCTTGAACCATCTAGGAACTCTGATGAGTGCTGACCTGTTCATACTGGCCCAAGTAATATAGACTGGTGCCTCAAAACCAGAGATTAGTCTTTTGTATGAATTCACTGTCGGACATATGACCCCACACAAAGCCTTTATGTGTTTCATTTGTCCAGCAATAAAGTTGTATGCAAGCTGAGAAAGATTATATTTGTCCTTTGCATCAAAGAAGGCATTTTTGCCTGTCTTAACATCAAATAGACTCTGATGAATGTGCATACCATTCCCTGGTGCACCCATTATGGGTTTTGGCATAAATGTTGCATTGAGATCGTACATCTGAGCGATGTTTTTGACGGCGTATTTTAAGGTCAGGAGTTTGTCTGCTATTTCCAAACAACCTCCGTAGGAAATATCTACTTCGTATTGGCCACGTCCAACCTCATGATGGGATGCTTCGACTCTGATTCCAAAATCTTTCAGAGCAACAATTATTCGTTTTATGAATTTATAACCCTCGTGAGAAGATATATCGAAATAGCTGGATAGATCCACAGGAATTGGCGCAATGATATCGGTCTTTTTAAAAAGATAGAATTCTGGTTCCGGACCTACATTATACTCATAGCCCATTTCCGCTACTTGGGCGCAAACCTTCTTAAGTATGAATCTGGGATCCCCTTCAAAGGGCTTTCCATCTGATCCATAGATGTCGCAGATCACTCTTGCGGTTTTACCATTCTCTGTTAACCACGGAACAACACAGTAGGTTGATGGGTCGGGCTTCAGAAATAGATCGCTCTCCTGTATCCTGGCAAATCCCTCAATTGAAGATCCATCAAACCAAACGCCGTCTTCAAGGGCATCTTTAAACTGATCGACAGGGATAACAACCTCTTTTATTAGGCCTAGCAGGTCGGTTATCTGCAGACTAATGAACTTTACGCCATCTTTCTTTGCTTTATCCAAAAGATTTTCTGTCGGCATAGCTAAAGAGGAACTATTGTTGCTTAAATAATTTTCTAAAAATGAAAGGAAGAATCAATCCTGCAAAAACGATCAGATTCTTTTATGACGATATTCAAACTTTTTCCATAACCTAAATATTAAAGAGTCACTACGGTAATATCTGAAAATCCACCCTTTCGGGATACCTAGGTGAATCGCATGCATGAATGGGCACTGGCAGAGGCAGTAGTCTCGACTGCACTCAGAGTATTGAAGGAAAAAGGATTGGAAAAAGTCAGCAAGATTACTGTAAAAATCGGAAGACTTCAGCAGGTAGAAATAGATCTTTTTGAATTCGCGTTGAAGGAGATTAGAAGAACCCATGGACCCATAATCGAAAATGCTACTATAGAAATTGAAACGGAGAATGCGGTCTTGAGATGTAGAGCTTGTCAACAACAGTGGCTTTTTGAAGAATCATTGGAGAAACTGAAAACCGAAGATGCAGAAGCCATACATTTTATCCCCGAAGTAGCACACGTTTATATTAGATGTCCAAAATGTAACAGTCCGGATTTTGAGGTTCTTAAGGGACGTGGAGTGTGGATAGCGTCAATAGAAGGAACTAAAGGATAGTATTCTATATGGATCCAAGAATAAGCATCATTGAAGAACGTCTCAAGAATGTAAAAAGATTGATTGCTGTAACTGGTGGAAAAGGCGGAATTGGGAAAAGCATGGTTTCTTCAAATCTGGCACTCGTTCTTGCCAATTCAGGGTACAGAGTTGGATTATTCGATATGGACTTCTACGGACCTTCGGACCACATAATACTTGGAATTAGCAATATCTACCCGAAAGAAGAAAAGGGGATTATTCCGCCAGAGGCGCACGGGATTAAGTTCATTTCCATAATATACTATGCAGGTGATAGGCCCTCGCCAATAAGAGGAACAGACGTATCCAATGCATTGATTGAACTCCTCACAATCACTAGATGGGGGCATTTGGATTTCCTTGTGATAGATATGCCCCCTGGCATCGGAGACGCCACGTTAGACGCTATCAGATTCATGAAGAGGAATGAATTTGCAATTGTGACTACTCAATCAAAAGTGGCCCTGGAAACTGTCAAGAAAATGATACAAATCTTGAGAGAGATCTCGGCCCCCATTTTGGGTGTGATTGAAAACATGAAATTCCGAGAAAGCTCTTTTGTGAAAGATCAGCTGAAAGAATTCTCGGTACCGGTATTAGGGGAAATAACCTATGATGAAGATCTCGAGGAGGCGATAGGTGACGCAAATCGTCTTATTAGGACTAAATTCTTCAGAAGTCTGAGAGAGATTGTCCTCAAAAACCCTAGATTCAAACTTGAAGGATAGAGTTCTCTTGATGTATACGAGTTCGTGGGATCTTCTGTTTCTGTAGAAGGAATTTTCGATCATCCTGATCTAAAAAGCCATCATTCTTTCCGTTTCTCCAAGAACGGGCCTTACCTCGGTCTTTGTATCCCTTGTTGAATAGCAGAATCGCCTTGGTTCTGTCTGAAGTCAATATATGCTGGCTTTGAGAGAAGCTACAGCGACTATTCGATCCGTCGAGCTCAAGGATTTCTCAAAATCGTACTCTCCAAAATAGGCAATTGAGCCAAATCCTGCATTG
>JBHLPJ010000163.1:0-3140 GCA_048939565.1 Promethearchaeota archaeon | reverse complement strand
GTGATACAGACGTAAGACTCACTTGGATGAAACACTATTTCGCGGGCATGACAGTCTACAATGATACAAATGGCAATGGTCTGATGGACCTAGATATCAAAGAAAGCGAAGAAAGGCTAAATGCCACATCAGAAGTTATGTATGGCTTTGTTTTGGATAACGCAGAAATTGGAGATGTTGTGATACCACATGCAGTTAACAATTCAATTGAATGGAGCGTTGAAGTGATAAATCTAAACGGCAGTTTGGTATCATACTGGGGCAATCCTCTTGTCCACGAATATGATATATATAATTACTCAGAGCTCACGAATATTCCCGTAACTGTTGACAGCCTGAAGTTTTCATACCATTATACTGTTGAAGAAGACAAAGCAACAATGAAAATCGACCAATTCGTTGGGGAATTCAAGAATCAAACAACGGGAGAAATACTCGCAGAAGTAGATGGGTTGGGATTGGCCCTCTCCTATTGGTCTGCATTTCTCAAAATAGACTACTCGGCAACTTTCACAAATTTCGAAGAAGAAGTTAAAACAAGCGAATCAGAAGTATCGGATGAGGTCGAAGGTGGCGCATTATTCTTCAACGTGGATGGTGAGAACTTTGCTGAAGTTTATTTCGGCGGAACATATGTCTGGGGTAAAGATTCCAACACGTATGATGTTGGCACAATGGTGATCCCAAAACACCTATATTATCTCAAGTTTGAAGTGATGGATTTCACTGAACAAGAAGGTGTCCCTGGATTCGTTACGCGATGTGAGTACGCTGAAGCTGTGGTATTCTTTAGTTCTTGTTACTCCAATTGGAGCGGTTATAGCATAACCCACGATCCGACATTTGTTGCTTACTTCGGTGGCGTTGCTGGAATAGCCTCAATATTCATTGTCGGATCCGTCATATTGGCTCTTGGAGTTGTAGGAGCACTCCTGGTCGTTGAGATGAGGAGAAGAGGAGCAAAGTCACAGGCAGCGGTTCAGACAGCTGAAGTTTCCTAATAACTTCCTTCTCTCCCCTTTTTTTTGTATTTCTCCTGGGAATCAAGATTTGATCTACGAATCGTTAAAACAAGAGTCTTGATCGGGCTGGATAATCATTTGGTATGTCTCTTGTCATTTAGTCCTTAACAAGACTTGTTTTGAGGTTTCTTGCAAATTCCCTTGCCTTTTTCAAATCATTCTCATTGGGTCTACCTTTATTTATTCCACCTATCAATCTCAAAAGTCCGTTGTTATCAAACCCTCGGCAGGAAAATTCGCCAATTATGTCAAAACCTTTTTCTAAAAGCCTTTTCTCCAAATGCTTGTTGAAGCTGTGAAAAATCCTGATGCTTCTTAGACCACTGGTTGAGAAAATAAAGGCCTTCTTGCCCTCCATCTTTGGTAGTTCATCGACGAAGTCTAGTACGTCCTTGTGGTGTTTAATATTGTATATCCCCGAACCCAGACCGATCAAATCATATTCTAGGAGACGGTCTATGCCTATCTCATGGGGTTCGACCAACTTTGCGTTAAGAACTCCAGCTATTGCTTTGGCAACCTTTTCGGTGTTTCCGTGAAATACTGATTTATAGACTATAAGGGATTTCTGCGACAATTCCTCAAAACCTTCCAAATTAAGGATATCTATTTCCTGAATTCCTTAAGAACGCTTGATTTTATATTTTTTGCTCCTGTAACCTCGCTCTTCATAGAAAAGGAATATAGATATTTAACCTATTATTCAGCACATTTCTTATGATGTTCGCAATAATTATTTTTTTTATCGCGCCTTTCATCAATATTGTTGGTGATACCGCAGAACACCTTATAAGTGTTTCAGAAAATTTAAATAACTTGGCGCGAGACACTCAAAGTAGCAAAAAAATGGAGAGACGAAAATGGATAGGAATCAAAAGATAATGCTCACCGGCATTTTTGTCGTCTGTTTCGCTGTTATCGGTGGTTTAATCTACGTCAATATCGCTCAACATACCTTCATCTTAAGACTACAGGAGCAGTTCGGTGCTTATGAAGTTGACGGAGGCGGCGGTTACGGCATCGAGGGCTATTGGGAATTCTATAGAAACGGTATACTTGTATACAGTTGTTTCAACAACCTCACAACTGTCGGTGCAAACCAGATAAGAGACATGATTGCAAATTCTTCGGAAACTGAAAGCCACTTTACCTACATTGCAATCGGAACAGGCAGCGGTGGAGATTACACCTCGACTGCTTTGGTTACAGAATTCAACAGAACTTCAGGAACATACACGGAGCCAGGAGATCAACAGTTTAAACTTGAAGCTACATTTATCTTCTCGGCTAGCGGCGCAATCACTGAGGCAGGATGCTTTGACGCTAGCTCAGGCGGAACACTGTTGAACTATCAGGATTTCAGTGCAATTTCCCTAGACAACGGTGACGAATTGACGGTGAGATTCACGTTTACAATCGCAGGACCTTAAGAAGTCCTTATTGGTAGGGCGACAAAAATGAAGAAAAGAAGGATATTAGTGTGTAGTGTACTCGCTCTATCAATTTTTCTCCTCTTAGTGGGCACACCAGTTTTTGCCGCAACAAGATTGAGAGAATCGGAGGATCTTGTTGATAATAACACAAGCAATGTGGGTGCTCCTATCGATATCGGGGCACATGGCAATTTCTCCGCTCAACAGTATTATGATGCATATTATGATACATTGACGGAAGAAGATACTTTGGTGGGTGGAGGAAGTGAATGGCTAGATTGCGACGGGAATGATTCTACTTACCAGACATGGACCCGAGTCGGAGCAGAACCGTATCTAGATGCTCAGGATGAACCCACCAACTACATTTATTCTAGATCACAAGATTCTCAAGGGCATTTTACTTTTACAGATACATCCTTAACAGGCAGTGGAATCTCGGTAAACTTCTCAATTTACGGCTGGAATGATGATGGTCCTAATGATGATGATATTGAAGTATTTTGGGGACATAACGGTTCATATTATTCTGGAGGAGAATTGGACTTAACACTAACAAAACAGTATTATACTGTAGTTATATCTGGCGAGACTTTTACCGCCACTCAAGTCAGTAATATGCAGATTTATCTCACTCACATAAGAGTAGGGGGCAACGATGATGTTTACGCAGATCATGCAAGAA
>JBHLPJ010000039.1:0-10054 GCA_048939565.1 Promethearchaeota archaeon | reverse complement strand
CCTCGCAGACTCTGCATAATGTTATGGGCGGCTCATAACGGCGGCATCTAGATAGGTTGGCAATTATTGCCTTTCCATCCTTGACGACAAAAATTGAGTCCTTCTCGTTATTTGTGCTCAAACCCTTTGCACTCTTAGGATTGACAAAAACATTAGGTGGACACGCTACAACGCAGTTTCCGCACCCTATGCACTTGTTTTCATCAAGTACGATTCCGGTTTCTCTAGCTTCCGCCAGTGGTGCAACTATCTCTTGAAGCCTAGTAAGGTTTTTTTTATATTTAACTTCCTCAAAAAGCGGTGTGCACTTGTCTAATGTTATCTTTTGGCTAACTAACTTCACCGCAAATGCCATACAATTCGTTTCTCCACATATTTTGCAGTTGGTTTGTGGTAGTAATTTGTATACTGAAAATGCATCGAACCCTGGCACCATCAATTCACTCCTACAGCATGTTATATTTTACAAAAATTTAAATGATTAAGTTGTATAAGCCTCATATGGGGCTTGGCTCTTCCTCCTCGCACAATTCACATGACGTTCCAAGAATAAGGTGACCCTGGTGAAAATAGGAGTTTTTGTGTGCCACTGCGGTTTCAACATTGCAGAGACTGTAGACATAAAAAGAGTCCTGAAAGAAGTAGGCAAAGAACCGGACGTCGTGTGTTTTGAGCATGAATATCTATGCTCAGATAGTGGTTTGAATACGATAAAAGACCGTATCAAGGAAGATAAACTTGATCGTGTTGTAGTTGCTTCTTGTACACCTAAACTTCATGAACATCTCTTTCGCAAAACTGTTGAAGAAGCCGGCTTAAATCGATTTCTTCTAGAGATTGCAAACATACGGGAGCAGTGTAGTTGGGTTCACCAATACGATCCTGCCAGAGCAACCTCAAAGAGCATTGATCTGATCAAAATGGCTATTGAAAAGGCCAAGTATCTTATGCCTCTTTCAACCAAAACCGTGCAGGTTGAACAGAGCGCTCTTGTTATAGGAGGGGGTATTGCTGGGATAACCGCCGCCCTTAATCTAGCAAATGCAGGAATAAAGGTCTGTCTGGTTGAACGTGGACCCAGTATAGGCGGACATATGGCGATGTTCGATAAGGTTTTTCCTACGTTAGATTGCAGTATTTGCGTTCTTGCTCCGTTGATGGTTGAAGCAAATCAACATCCAAACATCACACTGATGACATATTCAGAAGTTACTAATGTAAACGGATCGGTTGGGAACTTCGAGATAGAGATTTTGAAGAATCCCCGCTACATTGATGAGGACAAATGTGTAGGCTGCTATCAGACATGTACAGAACCCTGCCCTGTTCAAGTTCCGAATGAATTTAACCAGAATATTGGGACCAGAAAAGCTATTTATGTACCCTTTCCACAAGCAGTTCCTCTTATTCCAGTAATAGATGAAGAGGCATGTACCGGTTGCAGAGTATGTGAGACCGCTTGTGATAGGGAAGCTATAGACTTCAAGGACGAGCCAGAAAGAGTCACCATGAAGGTTGGAGCGATAATTGTTGCAACTGGATATGATGTCTATGATGCAACCCGAAAATCAGAGTATGGTTATGGACGATATGGAAATGTAGTATCTTCTCTTGAATTCGAGCGGATCCTTAATCCCACGGGATCTACCGAGGGTCATATCGCGAGGCCTACTGATGGGAAACTCCCTAAAAGAATAGCATTTATTCAATGTGTAGGAAGCCGAGACGAAGTAGATGGAGCGCCTTATTGCTCAAGAGTGTGTTGTATGAATGCTATTAAACAGGCCCAGGAAATCAAGGAGCGAATTCCAGACGCAGAAATCTACATCTTTTATCAAGACATACGAGCCTTTGGCAAAGACTACGAAGAGATGTATCGCCGTGCCCTCGAAAAAGACCATATCCGGTTCATTCGCGGGATAGTAAGCAGTGTCATTGAAGACACAAAGACCAAGAATTTGTATCTCCTAATGGAAGATACTCTTGCTGGAGAGCCAATTGAAGTCGAGGCAGATTTAGTTATCCTATCCATAGGAATGACGCCCTCTGATGGGCTGGATAAACTTGCTTCTACTCTAAATCTTGCCAGAAGTCTGGATGGCTTCTTGCAGGAGGCCCATCCTAAATTGAGACCTTCTGAGACCATGATTTCAGGAATATACCTTGCAGGCTGTGCCCAAGGTCCCAAGGACATTCAAGACACAGTCTCACATGCAGGAGAGGCTGCAGCCAAAGCCATCGCTTTACTAACGAAGGGAACCATTGATGTTGACCCCATCGCCCCAATAATAAGCATAGATGATTGTAATGGTTGTGGATTATGTGAAAGCACTTGTTCCTATAGTGCAATCATGATTAATAACAGGAAGGCTACTGTCAAGGAGGCTGCTTGCAGTGGAGGAGGGGCATGTGCTGCTGCTTGCCCTGCTTCTGCGATTGAAATTCCGCTGTTTACGGATTTCCAGATATCTTCAGCGATTCGGGCTATCCTCAAGAAAAGGCAAGAATACCCACTTATTATAGGCTTTCTGTGTAACTGGTGTGGATATGCTGGTGCCGATATGGCCGGCGTTAGCAGATTCCAATATCCAACAAATATTCGCCTAGTCAGGGTTATGTGCACGGCTCGAGTTAGCCCTCTTTTTGTACTGAAGGCACTAACCGAAGGAGCAGACGGTATTCTTATTGCTGGTTGCTACCCACAAGATTGCCACTATAGGGACGGATTTGAAAAGACAACACAAAGAATTGATTTTCTGAAACACGTCCTGGACGCTTTTGATCTTGATGCCCAACGTATAAGAGTAATTAGTGTTTCTGCCTCGGAGGGAGAGAAATTTGCCCGAGAAGTCAAGGATTTCGTGGAAGCAATAAGATCTCTTGGGCCCGTCGGTTCTGAATTTGAGAAGGGGGCGAACAAATGAAGACCGAACAGAACTTAGAATTTACCGATAGCAAGATGCTGCTCACTTGGAAAATGGACAATTTGAAAAAGAGACTGGTCTATGTGGCAGATCATTGTTTTGGCTGCATTTTATGCGAGGTGTCCTGCCCAGAATTAGCTATCAAACTGGGTCCAATACCCGAAATCGCAACAGGTGAACTCAAAGCTCCTCCTATTCTTATCGATCAAGATAAATGCATTTTTTGTGGAATATGTGCAAACGTTTGCCCTCCGCATGCGATTGACTTCACATTTAATGATCGTTCTGTAACAGAAATGGAGGAATATCCAAAGCTCCTTGGTTCAATTAATATTAAGGATGGCTGCATTCCCTGCTTACTTTGTGAAAAAATATGTCCAAGAGACGCCTTTAAACTAAATCTCAAAGTTGAGAAAAAGGACAACTTAGTGATTTACAAAACCGAACCAGGAAAGATAGAAGGAACCATCGACATAGATAAGGAAAAATGTACTTATTGCGGCCTCTGTGAGGAATTGTGTGACGCAATCAAAATAAATTGGCTTGACCCCTCGGGTGGAGCACTTGTACCGGCCGACGATATCGTTGTAGACGAGGAAAAATGCGATTATTGTGGTCTTTGTGAAAAGATATGTCCGTCCGAGGCAGCTAGAGTAGAATGTAAAACCAAAACAGATCGCGAAATAAAAGAACTGGTAATAGAGGGAAGTCTGGAACTAGACGAAGAAAAATGCACGTATTGTGGTTGGTGTGCTCTGATATGTCCTGTTGATGCTGTTGAATATGACAAACCACTGAAAGGAGAAATTTCGATTACAGATTTGGAAAAATGTGATCCAATAGGATGTAAGGCCTGCATAAACATATGCCCTTCGAAAGCCTGGTATATTCCCAAAACCCCTGAGCATAAACAAAAACATGGGAAAATCGCAGTAAATAAAGATATTTGCATATTCTGTGGCTCGTGTCAAAATGCCTGCCCTGAGAATCTAATTACCGTTACACGAGACAAAATCAAGGCAACAGAAGCGCCAAAGACCCCTTGGCTCAGCTCTTGGAAATGTGCTTTTGACAAGATTATCGGTAGACTCTCTGATTCCCCGAAAATACGGCTGATCCCTGTTGAGATTTCAAAACCTGTTGAGAAACCATTGCCAACCAAACCGTTGCCAAGAATAAGTGCGAAAGCCAAGGAAACCCTTAGACGCGTAGGCAATATACTTGACAAAGAGCTCCGGACTGTCAAACTGCGCCGATGGGCAGAATTAGGAAAAGTAGAAGGAATCGACAAAGAGGTCAAAAAGCTCAAACAACGGTCGTGACCTTGCTTTCTGTATGCTCAACCGTTGCTTTGATGTTCTTAAAATGTGGCATGCCTTTACCTTTCGAGATACCTACAACCAGACTTGCCCATGGACCAACAGGAATAGCAGCGACTCCTTTTGTCATTTCGTTTGAACTGATGGCCCTGACCACTACAGATCCGTATTCTGTCTTTACCTCGACTCTATCACCATTCTTTAATCCTAGGGTCTTGTAATCTTCTTCACTAAGCATGCATATTGCAATCTGATCAGAACGTTCTTTAATGGGCTTATCGATTGCAGCACCTTGCTCTGCAGTTCTGATGGTTATCAATATTACATCAATTTTGGGAATTAATAAGTGATATATGCCCAAGTTCCCCACCGCAACTAATATATTATTCAATTCATACGATTAATCTAACCTAAAATCTTTATGGCGTGATAATATTGGCTTTGGAGTTTAACAGACGAGCCGAATCATCAAAATCATGGGGCTGGGATTTCTACAATCAACTGGTTAAGAAGGGACTGCCTGACGTATTTGCTAAGTGCTACCAATGCGGAAAATGTGTAGGATTATGTCCTGCGGCCCAGCATTCATCCTATAACATGAGGAAGATTGTGAGAAATGTTCTTTTTGGCCAGTCAAGGAAGTTGCTTGATGGAAAAGAAATTTGGTATTGTTTTGATTGCTATAACTGCAAGTTGCATTGCCCTCACGGAATAGAACTTCCCAGATTAATACGTACATTAAGATCCGAAGCTATTCAACGTGGCCTTGGATGCGATAATGTCAAGATGTTTATCAGATTTGGGAAGAGAATGCTAGAAAGTGGGGCTACAACCAGAATGGATGAACGAATAAGAAGTATCAGAAAATCATTGGGACTACCTGAAAAGGTCATTTCAGAAAAGGCAATCAAAGAACTGAATGTAATCGCCAAGGCAACTGGATTTGATGAGCAATTAGAAAGATGTACGTTCTTCATAGAACACATCCCTGTAAAGAAAAAAGGCGAATAAACTTGAATGAGAAGAGACTGGAAGAAATTCCAACCAAAGGCCCATTCTACATCTTTAAGAGCTGTCTTACAAATGACACCTATCCTGGAATTGACGCGTCAACGAGAGCGATATTTAAGAAACTGAGGATCAAGCTCGTGGACACAGATGACCAAACATGTTGTGGTGGGTACGTATATTTTTCAAGCCTTTCCAATTTGGAGACCATGTTGGCTACGGTCGCCAGAAACTTTAGTATAATTGAAGAACTTACCTCAGATGTTCTCGTTTTATGCAATGCCTGTTTTAATACCTTCAGTTATTTTGAAAAGGTCACTCGTGAAAACCCCCCTCTAATGAAAAAAATAAATAAGTTTCTGGCAAAAATCGATCGACGTTACAGCGGAAATATAAGATTCTGGCACATCGCTGAATTCATCTATAAAATAAGGGACAAGATCAAGGACAATATTCAGGTATCTCTAAATGGAGCAAAAATCGCTATTCATTATGGCTGCCACTACACTATATCGTGTTCTGACATCTTTCTAGATGATCCAAAGAACCCAATGTTTCTCGATGAGCTGGTAGAATCGTTTGGAGCTACCCCTATTCGCTACAAAGAGAAGAACCTGTGCTGCGGGGGTGGGTGGGTTTCAAGGTACACAAATCGAGATTTGTCATTGCAGGTGACTCGAAGGAAAATCGATAGTTTCACTGAAGAACAAGCAGATATGATTCTCGTAATCTGTCCATTCTGCCTTAATATATATGACAGAGCCCAGACGGAGCTTGAAACTCTAGAACTGCTTAAGCGCAGAATCCCTGTATTGCATCTAACGCAGCTTGTTGCTCTCCTTTTGGGGAATGATCCCTACACTACTCTTGGAATTCAATCTCACACCACAACCCCAAGACCACTATTAGAAAAACTAAAAGTCTTGTGATATCCGAAATGAAGAACGCATTTAGGTTTTCGCTGAATCTGCTCTACTTTTCTTGCTCTCTCATTATTGCCTCTCTAAGGGCATTCTTAGCATTATATCCCGATACGTGCAACAACGTATCCTTGATCAGCGGGTCTGTCTTCATTGATGCCAAACACGGATAGGTATGAAGCTCTATTCCTGCCTTTTCAGCTGCCCCATCTACGGATGCTCCTTCCAACTTCTCTGCAATATACCACGTAGAACCACAAGGAGCACCCCTCAATACATTCACACTCAGAATTCTGTCTTTTTGTTCACTCAATTTGACACGAAGAAGTGGGCGCCCAAAATGTTTAGCGCAAGTATCAATCCATGGATTGCCCACCTCTTCTAGAGAGCAAAACGGGCGAGGAAATGTCGAATTGACCTCCATCTCCCCCAGTTCTTCTTCGATTTGCTTCTGCAACCCGTATGGAACCCAATCCGGATCACTGACAGGCACAATGACAGCCTTTGCTCCGCTCTTTCTCGCTATTGAGGGCAAGAGTGATGCAATATCTGGGTGTATCCCTATCGAGAGTATTACAGTGCAGTCGGGGATGTCTTTTGGCAAATACGTCTCCGGATCTTCTATGAAGGAAGGAAGTTGTTGGGTGAATTCATGAATCCCGAAGATCCACGATGCGAATCCATGTTCTACCAGATTCTCTACTATCCTGTTTCCATATTCGCCCCCTAAGAGCGCGTATAGTTTGATCTCAGGAACCATACTATTCCACGCGGCCATTTGTGAGTATTAGGTGGGCAGAGCCCAATTAGACTTATTAAGCTTTAGATTTTTGTAAAGAAAAGAGAATCAATCACCTATTTTTTCACCATTTTGTCTATTATTTCTGTTTAACTCATAGCAAAACATACACGGATTCAAAAATTTTTTAAGTTAGGAAAAACTTTAGTTTTTTTGCATATGGGGTGATTATAATTTGGTTAAGGATTCTCTTAAGATAAAGATTGATAGATTAACTTCAGGAACAACATCCCTCAAGAATCTGGAAATCACTCTCGGCAAAATAACTGATGAGACTTGGAAGGAACCCATGGGACCTACCCCGTTTCCATCCTCGATTGATTTAAGGAATTGGGATCTTAAGCTCTTAAATCGATACAAGCCGTTCTATATGCCCTTCTGTGATGTATGTTGCCTTTGCACATTTGGAAAATGTGATCTATCTATGGGCAAAAGAGGGGCGTGCGGACTGGATATGGCCTCCCAGCAATCTCGAATAGTTCTACTAGCCGCATGTATAGGAGCTTCCACACACGAGGGTCATGCAAGACATATGCTCGAATATCTAATTAAAAAATATGGGAAGGATAGTCCTATTGATATGGGTCCAGGAATAGAGGTTGAAGCTCCAGTAATGCGATTAGTATGTGGAATAAGGCCACGAACACTGGGTGACCTAGAAGAAGCTTTAGATTATGTGGAGGGAGAAATAACTCATATGCTCTCTGCAACACATACAGGACAAGAAGGAAACAACTTGGATTTTGAGTCCAAGGTTTTCCATGTGGGAATGTTGGACCACGTGGGAATGGAAGTTGCAGACATTGCGCAAATCTCGGCTTACAATTTTCCCAAAGCAGATCCTGAAGCACCTCTAGTAGAGATTGGCTTTGGATCAATAGATATAAACAAACCCGTCATTCTGGTCATTGGACATAATGTTCCTCCATCAGTTGGAATAATCAACTATCTTACTGAAATCGGTCGCCTTGATCAAGCTGAGGTCTGCGGAATATGCTGCACGGCTCTGGATATTACTAGATATTCTGATTTAGCCAAGATAGTAGGTCCCATCTCTTGGCAACTAAGATTCATTAGAAGCGGCATTCCTGATGTTCTCGTTGTTGATGAGCAATGTATTCGAGCAGATTCCCTACAGGAGGCACAAAGAATCAAAGCACCCCTCATAGCCACCTCTGAGAAGAATTGCCTAGGACTCGAGGATAGAACCGAAGATCCTTCTGATGAAATTGTGAACGATCTGGTTTCAGGCAAGACTGGCGGTGTATTAATTCTTGATCCTGAAAAAGCCGGAGAAGTAGCAGTAAAGACTGCCTTTGAAGTATCTCCAAAAAGAGCTAGATTCAAAACACTACCGTCACGAGAAGAGGTAATTGAAGGGGCTGCGATGTGTGTTCAATGTGATGATTGTGTTCGTGCTTGTCCTGACGGTCGACTCATTTCTGAAGCTATGAAGTTTGCAAAGGAGGGCGACTTGAGTCTTCTGGCAGCCATTTATGATGAATGTATCGGATGTGGACGTTGTGATGAAGCTTGTCGCAAAGATATTCCTGTTCATGACTACATCATATCCTCTGCAGCCAAAACTACACAAGAGGAAAGATATAAGATTAGAGTAGGGAGGGGTGCAATACAGGACATAGAAATAAGAAATGTAGGACGCCCCATTGTACTGGGCGAAATCCCTGGGGTTGTTGCCTTTGTCGGATGTGCCAATTATCCCCATGGTGGAAAAGAAGTTGCTGAAATGTGCGATGAGTTTGCAAAGAGACGATACATCGTGGTAACCTCTGGCTGTGCAGCTATGTCCATAGGGATGTATAAGGATGAAGAAGGTCAGACGATCTACGAGAAGTATCCTGGAAGCTTTGATGCAGGTGGTGTGGCAAATGTTGGTTCCTGCGTTTCAAATGCCCACATATCCGGTGCAGCTATTAAGATTGCAAATATATTCGCCAAAAGAAATCTAAGAGGGAATTACGAAGAAATTGCTGATTATATTCATAATCGAGTAGGAGCTGTGGGAATAGCTTGGGGGGCAATGTCTCAGAAAGCAGCCTCAATAGCCAGTGGTTTTTGGAGACTTGGCATCCCTGTAATTGTCGGACCACACGGATCAAAGTATCGTCGAATGCTGTTGGGAAGGCAGGACAAAGACGAAGATTGGCATGCTTATGATGCGAGGACGGGTGAAAAAGTATATGTTGGACCAGCACCTGAGCATCTTTTCTATGCTGCCGAAACCAAGGAAGAAGCTATGGTGATGGCAGCTAAACTTTGTATGAGAGCTAACGATACAACTAAAGGACGGGCGATAAAGCTCACTCACTATGTGGATTTGCATAAACGCCTCTACGGTAGACTCCCTGACGATATTCACTTATATGTTCGACGAGTAGCAGATATCCCCATAACAATGAAAGACGAAATTGTCCGTTTCCTCGATGACAAAGGTTGGAAAGAGGGACAAATCCCGGACCCAACCCTTTTGCCTCGGCTGGTTCGCGCAAAAAAAAAGAGTAGGAAAGGAGAGACATAATGTCTAGAACAGAACCTTGGCAGAAAGCCGAAGTACCTGGACCAAAAAAGAGCTTAGTAATCACTAAGCCAGAAGTCGTTGTTTCAATGATAAGAAAGGCAAAACGCCCCATAATGGTCGTTGGACACGAAATCACCGAAAACGAAAACGAGAAAAATACCATAAAATACCTAATACAGCTCTCCAAGGCAAGAAAGATTCCGTTGGTTGCAACAGCCAACTCAATAAAGAAATTCTTGGAGAATAGATTTAAGGCAGCAATTTCCATGCCCGTAGTAGATATTGCTAATCGCCTTCGGGACTCCAGTTGGACAGGGCTCGACGGGAAGGGACAGTACGACCTTGTACTCTCACTGGGGCTACCCTACTACATGCAGTGGTTAATCTTTTCTGCCTTGAAGAATTTTGCCTTGGAAACCAAAACGATCTCCTTAGGTAGATATTATCAGCCTAATGCAACATGGTCATTTCCAAACATGTCATTAAAAGATTGGATTGAATCACTCGAAATCATTATTAGCAAATTAGGGGAAAAAGGAAAATGA
>JBHLPJ010000162.1:0-3149 GCA_048939565.1 Promethearchaeota archaeon | reverse complement strand
TCTGTTCTGGGTAATATTCCCATTTTTCTTAGTTTACTAAGCACTTTAACAAGTTCCATCTCATCTATTTCACTGATTTGTGCCGCTTCAGACAGTGTTTTTGCGTTTGCCAAGGCAGTAATGGCATGAAGGTCTTCTTCACTTAACATGTCCTTTCCTATAATAGGTCTGAGACCATACTCCTCTAGTACTTCCCTCATCACTCCTTGGACAATAATTTCTAATTCTTCAGGTCCAAGCAAAACGAACAGATCCTTCAGCTGGATTACGGCTACGCCAAGCTCCTTAGAGACTTTTTCTGCCGCATCATCCGCGAACCCTTTGCAGATGACCATTGGAAGGTATTCTGGACCAAGCATTTTGGCATTGGCGTAAGCTTGTCGAAGCGTGGATACATCACACATTCCAGCCTTGACTTCAACAGCAAAAGGCTGTCCTACACTGTTTTTCGCAATAATGTCTACTTCTGCGGCCTCTATTCCATCCACTACAACCGTACGTGAAACATCGGTTACTTGAAAGCCTAAGAAGTTTTCAAGTATGTATCTTGCAATCCTTTCACTACTGCGTCCACGTCTGGACAAACTTTCCACCACACAAAGAGTATTTAGGGGGTTGCATAATAATCTTTGTCTCCTACTAACCATTTTATAAAGATTAAGGGTGGGTTATTTTTGAGAAGGAGATAGATTATCAATTATTGACGGTGGTAAGAATGAGAGTAGTCTACCATGAAAGGTATAATGAAGTCTATGCAAGTGATCCCGCAGCAGCCCCGGGAAGAATGGAGAGTGTTTATAATGTCTTATCCTCCAGCTTTGAATTTGTTAAACCCGAACCCGCAACTGAGGGTGATCTAAAGCTTGTTCATACTGCGGGTCATATCGCCGATGTCAAACGCCATACGCTGACCTATGAAATTGCCCTTCTCGCAGTTGGAGGTGCAATAAAGGCCTCTGAATCTGCCATGGGACTCGAACCTGCTTTTGGACTGATTAGACCGCCGGGCCATCATGCGAGTAGTAGTTCTTGTTGGGGGTTCTGTTATTTCAACAATATGGCAATATCAGTAGAGAGGCTCAGAGTGAAGAATGAGATCAAGAGGGCTCTGATTGTTGACATTGATCTTCACTTCGGTGACGGGACCTCAAACATATTTAGGGATGTACCGGAAATTGATTATTTGCATGTTAGCGGTGGCAACAGTAACGATTTTTTGAACGACCTCTCAAACCACCTAAATAGCAAAAAGAACTACGATATCATTGCTGTATCAGCGGGATTTGACAGACATGAAGATGATTGGGGACAAATGCTTAAGACAAGGGACTATTTTGAGATTGGAGGAATTGTAAAGAACTTTTCTGAAGAAGTCTGTGAGGGTAGGCGTTACGGGGTTTTGGAAGGAGGATATAACCACCAAGTACTCGGCAAAAACGTAAAAAATCTACTTGATGGCATGAAATGACTTCAGTAAAGAGTTACTCCCAAGGACGCTTATCCAAAGACAGCTTTTCCACTTGCTTGGCTACGTAATCCCTAATCTCCGCTGGTTCTGGCATTCTTGCAACTATTTCTCCTTCCCTAATGACCGGTTTAATTATCGAATCTGTTTCTGCTCCGCAATTAGGACAGGCTGGGGAGGGCTTATCCGATGGTAAAACCAAATCTGTCAAGCAATCCGGGCAGCGCCAGACATTCTTCCATCCTGAGAGTCTGTCTCGTTTAGCGGCAGCTAACCATTTACCTTCTCTAAGAATTGCAACAATATCCATTGCAAAGTCAATAGTCGGGGCATTACTCACATGTGTGCCAACACCAAAACCGTCCGCTCCTGCTTTACCCAGTTCTCTAACGCTCTCTTCATTCATTCCTCCTGATACGAAAATTCTGACATTCTTATAACCTCTCAAGTCAAGCTCCCACCTTACCTCGCGGACTATTTTTGCAAAATCTCCCTTGCGAGTTTTTGGAGTATCTAACCTAACCCCCCATAGACCATCTCCTAGCGCATCTGCCGCCATCAGTGATTCCGTTTTTTCATCAGAATAGGTGTCACATAAGGCTATACGTGGTATATTGGAAGGCATAATATCGTCGTAAGCTTTCCAAGCTTCTACTTGGTCTCTAAAGATTATGATGAGAGCATGTGGCATCGTTCCTGAGGGTCTGAGACCCAGCATTCGAGCGCCTAGAATACAAGATACACCGTCGAAACCAGAGATATAACATGCCCTGGAGATCATCGGACTGATTGCTGGATGCTGTCGTCTGACTCCAAAAGATATGACGATCTTTTCACCAGCGATTTTCTTTATTCGAGCGGCTGCAGTGGCTATTCCAGAAGTCTGACACAAGAAACCGAGCAAGGGGGTTTCAAATACCCCGTACTCTGCGTAAGTCCCCTCTATTAGGAGTACAGGTTCGCGTAAATTATTATAATCCGCAGAATAAAAAACGCTCCCTTCTGGCATTGCGTAAACATTAACCGGACACCCCTCAAAAAGGTAAGCTACTTCTTCGATTCCAGACAATATCGCCCAGGGCCAGTGGTTTGGAAGACTGCCAGTTGTTACCTCTGCCATTGCAACAACGTTATCTAAGCCTTTTTCTTTGAGAACCTGTCTGGCTCTCACGAAATAGATATCAGTAGTTTCACCAGATTTAATATCTTCGTCTGATGCTGTGTGAAATCTTTTCATCTCGATCGCCCTCTCTAATTGAAGGCTAAGGTTGAAGCTTATCCATCCCTATGTAATTTTTTTAAGTATCCGTACCTTTTCTATTTATCTGTTACCCGTATGAGGTCAAGAAGATGTTCGCTTTAATGGTTATAGACATGTTGAATGACTTCATCAAAGAGAACTCTGTCCTAGAGGTCCCAATGGGAAGAGACATCATTCCAAACATCAAGCAGCTCGTCTCAAAGGCCAGGAAAAGCGGGATTCCTGTGGTATATGTTTGCGACGCTCATGAAATAGATGATAATGAATTCTTGGAATTCAAGCCTCACGCCTTAAGGGGAACTGAGGGGGCACAAGTAGTAAAAGAACTTCACCCTCGAAAGGGAGACATTATTGTTAAGAAGAGAAAATTTGATGGATTCTATAATACTAAACTCGACACCGTACTTAAGGAGTTAGGGGCAG
>JBHLPJ010000161.1:0-3155 GCA_048939565.1 Promethearchaeota archaeon | reverse complement strand
ATCCTATGTAGCTATTTTTCAGGACTAGTATGTGCCGATGATTGGACCAACTTTAATGCAGTATTGTTTAGGAACCGAAAGATTTATATATAACACTGTTATAATATATAACAGTGTTATAATGAAAAGGAATTAGGGTGAGAAAATATGAAGAATATAGTAGAAACAGCAATTAGTGCAGGAAGTTTCAAAACACTAGTCAAAGCAGTACAGACAGCAGGTCTTGTAGAGACTCTGAGCAAGAAGGGACCGTTCACCGTTTTTGCGCCAACAGACCAAGCTTTCGCCAAACTACCTAAAGGAACTGTAGAAGGTCTTTTACAGAACAAAAAGAAACTTACCGATGTTCTTACATACCATGTTGTAGCCGGAAAAGTCATGTCGAAGGATGTGGCAGGTCTCCGATCAGCCAAAACACTGCAGGGTCAGACTATTTCCATAGATACAAGCAAAGGAGTTAGGATAAACAACGCAAATGTTGTCAAGGCTGACATCGAAACATCCAATGGTGTAATTCACGTAATTGATACAGTTATACTTCCAAAGTAATTGATTTCTGATTTTTAAGAAATCTCTTTCCTTTTTTTATAAGTTGATTTTCCGTATTCAAAAAGGATAGAAAAAAGAGTTGAAACTTAAACTGTTCAACGATTCTAGCGTATGGCGAAATATCTAACCCTTAGTTGCACGTCTTTTGGGAATCCTATACTGGGGGATTCAGGACGTATACGCTGAAATTTAGAACGGAAGCGATTGTTACCCACACAATATAGGGAAGGAGAATGGCTGCTGCAATCTTAGAGATCCTGGCGTACACTATGATATTGGCAAGTATGGCAATCCAGAGAACTACGATGACAATGAAACCGAATAATGGTGATTGTAAACCAAAGAATGCCCAGGACCACATCAGATTTAGGGCAAATTGAATCACGTAGACGCTCAAAGCTATTTTTACGATGCGTTTGTCAAAACCTTCTCGCCAAACTAGAAAAGTCGAAATCCCCATAAGAATGAATAAGGTCGACCAGACCGGCGCGAATATCCAGTTTGGTGGAGTCCAGTCAGGCTTAATTAGAGTTGGATACCAAGTTTCTAATGATTCGAAATTGAAGATATTCCCCGCAAAGCCTATTAGAAGGCTAGATATTATGCTCACAGGTGCTTTGATCCAATCGCTCAATGGTTTTTTTTCCAACAGTTTCACCATGGATTTTGAATATTAGACGCATCGTCAGAACGCTTTTAAACCTTTTGCATAGCGACTGCCCACACAATATCGACTCACGGAGATGCGATGAGTAATGCGTACACATGTTTTTTCATCTTTCTTTTTGAAAGTCTAGGTAGCCAACAGGTGTTGGTTACTGAAAAGATAGTCTTCCTTCAATTGACCGATTTGTGTTTTGGTGGTTGCGGAGGTATTCCTCCAACACCTCTTGTGCTGAAGTCGAGACTACTCTTCTTTTTCCGGACTCCAAAAGCTCATCTTGTGAAATGTCGAGGTATGATTTTGAATTGTTGAAATGGTAGCCTTGTAGACAAACTGAATAGGAATCTGAGTCTGAGACATCTTCACCGTTAATTTTGAGTGATATGAGTTTATGTTTGTTATCGCTATAAACTGCTTTCACCTTACTGTTCACTTGATAGCATTCGCCTTCACTATTCCTATTTTCTGTACGCATGATGTGGGAGAAAATTCTCTTCAGTTTTTCACCGTTTATTGTGTAACGTGTCAAAGTGTCATCGTATGGGAAACAAGCGTACAGATCCTTCAGTGTTACCAACGGACCCATTTCCTTGGCCCTGATCGAGCCACTTCCAAGCAGCATCACATCACATTCTGCCACTTCTGCGAAAGAGTCCGCGATCAGGTCCCCAAGAGTTGTTTCTATCTCTCTGGTAGGGTGCGTCAAGGTTCGGGCAAGTTTGCAGATCATGGTGTTGTATTTTCGGTCAACTTCTTTCTGGAACGAGTTTATGTAATCCTGAAGCTTGTCATCGGGTTCAGCCAGATTCTCATCTATCGGAATAAGCTGCCATTTGTATTCAACAATACTATTCGTGTCATCATCGACCAAGATATCGAATCTTCCAATCTGATCGGTTCCTACACCTGCCTGAGCAATGAGAATTCCATTTTCCATCGCTGGCTCGTTGAGGATTGTGTGTGAATGCCCGCCAATAATGATGTCGACTCCCCATTCAGGTCTAAGAAGTTTTGCCAATTCTATGTCTGACTCAAAACCAATGTGGGTCAGCAGTATGGTTAGATCTATGTCATCATTCTTGTAGGCATTGGTTATTCTGCCTACTTCGCGACCTGCCTCCTCCAAGGAAACAAAGCTTCCGATAAGCTTATCGCTTCTAATAGAATCCATCACTTTTTCTGTGATTATGCCTGTAAACAGGATATCGAATCCAGCCTTCTTCAGTATGACATAGGGTTGCATTAACCGCTTGTTATATTGCTTAATGTAAAGATTGGCGTTGACGATTGGAAAATTGGCCATTTTCTCTAGAAAGAGAAGATGGGGTAAACCGTAGTCAAATTCGTGATTGCCGAGAGCTACGACATCCGGAGCCAAGTAGTTCATGATTTCGATAGTAGATATGCCTTTGTATTCAGAATCTATCAACGATCCTTGTACCATGTCACCGGAAATAACATAAAGAACGTTCTCTTCTTCTCTGCGTACTTGATTTATATATCCCGATAAGACGGCAAGTCCACCAATTAGCTTTCCTTCCTCGCCTTTGACTTCTGCCAAGAAGTCTCCATGCATATCGTTAGAATGCAGTATAGTGAATTTCTTTAGGTTCATTAAAGCAGCTCCTTACCCTTTTTCCCACGTTTTGAGGCGTGCACCTCATATAAAACACATATCACCCTTTTATACTTATTATAGGCAAACTAGTCCCGTTCAGCTGCCAAAAGACAGCAGAGTAAGAGGTTTGTCAGTCTTCGAAGTTGATTCCTATAATACTAGCTATTATTTGACCTGCCCGAGTATCGGATTTCGGGTCTCAGCCGATTCCCAGGAAAATCAAGTAAATAAAACTTATAAACTGTCAAATGATACTCGGACCCATGAAAGTTGGACTTCAAATTCCTAATTTTACATTTCCTAATGGGTCTGAAGGGTTTGCTA
>JBHLPJ010000160.1:0-3164 GCA_048939565.1 Promethearchaeota archaeon | reverse complement strand
CTGCTGCTCCAACAACTCCTGCTCCTCCAACAACTCCCGCCTCTACCCCCGAACCAGTATCTGAGTTGGAAGAACCAACGCTTGAACCACCACCTGGTGAAGAAGCTGAGCTTTCTGAGACAGCAGATTCGGTTGGATCAATATCTCCTGATGCAATATTGGTGGTTTCTGAACCTTCAGTAAACAAACTTGAGCTGGATTCGGACATGCTATCTTTACTCCGCGTAATTGATGGCAAGAGAACCATGAGGGAAGTTGCCAAAACAGCAGCTATACCGCTTAAAAGAGCCTCAAGCAAAATCGCTAGTTTGGTTGAAACTAAGGCAGCAAAACTAATCTCACATCCTTTTGAAGACGAAATCAGTTACCAGCGAGTTTACGAACTTGTTCCTCCTTATACTCCAGATACCGTTGTTGAGACGGCCTGTGCTGGAAGAAGCCCGGCTACCTGCACACTTATGGCTAATCTGGATCATGGATATACTGTGCTAGAGCTAACCGACGGTCTTAAGAAAGTAGGTTTTGACAAAAAACCAGAAGAGATTTTGGAAGCCTTGGAATACTATCGAACTATGGGTGTAGCTAGAGTTAAGGCAATAGGATCTGAGTCGGTTTCGGAGGAATGGAGCAAAAACGCAGCCAATCATCAGATTTATGAATTCACCCCAGAGTTTGATTTTGAAAAATCTATGCAAAATCTCTTAGTCAAAGATAGAAAGGTTTTGGTAACACTGAAAAATCTAGACAGAGGTTATAGCATACTAGAAATCACGCAAGGATTGAGGAGTATGGGCTTCAAGATTACTCCCTCTGGTGTTTTGAGGATATTGGAAGATCTTGAAAAAAGAGGAATTGCTCGTCTGAGAAAAGCATGACTGGCACGTAAAAACTATTTATATATGAAAAACCTTAAAGAATCAAAGTGAGGGAGAGATATTATGACCGTAGTATTTATGTTGATTGAAGTTGAGACAGGTAAGATTCACGAGGTCCTTGAGAAACTAAAAGGCGCAGAAGGTATAGATGAAATCTACGCAATAACAGGTCCGTACGACATAATCGCAAAAGTTGCCGCAGATGATATGGAACATGTCAGGGACACCGTAGAGCGTATTCACAAGGTGGATGGTGTAGTCAGAACCCTTAGCTCCATAGTACTGCCGTTTTGATTACAATATCCTTTCTATTACTCAATTCTATTTGGGGTCTATTTATTGATGGGTCCTGTGATTTCCGCATGAACATAAATCTGATGGAATCGAAGGTTATTTATAGTTCCCTTATTCTACTTATTTTTCAGTCGGCATGAAACACGCTTGTTGTATGTCAAACAATGTTCTACCAAAGCTTAACATTCTACTAATGCGCAGATATGGCACGCTGCCTGTCTTCATCTTGAAATTGAGCAGGAATCCCAAGCCGTTTCATTCGATTAGAAAGAAATACAAACCAGCCCGGTGGTGTAGTGGTCAATAGAGATCAATCATCGGGGGCTCTGGATACCTAGATTAGGCTCAGGGTTGGAGAGACCCCTGGACGAGAGTTCGAATCTCTCCCGGGCTACCATTCTTAGATGATATGTCGGAATTGGAGGGTTTAGGATTAAAATAGTCAAGGTTGTAGGCTCAAACAGGAAACACAAAGTCCTTGTATACGCACTAAGTACTTGCATTTGGTGCAAGCAAGTGAAGAGCTTCTTGAAGAGTAATGATATTGAGTATGAATATGTGGATGTCGACCTGAGTAGCAAGGAAGATCAAGAAAAGATTAGAAAACACATATACGACCTAGGGGGACGTTTTTCTTTTCCCACTATAATTATCGATGAAGATAATCTGATCACTGGCCACCATGAAGATCGGCTGAGGAGAGTATTGGAAACATGACAAATCTAGAAAACGTGCGAAGAAGGGCAGAAAGCGATGCAAAGACTCGCGGCTATTATCTGAATCCTGATCCTGATTTTCTCAAGAATCTTCTTCAAGGACTGAAACAAAACGAAGAACGTTACGGCTACCCCTCGTGCCCGTGTAGACTTGCAGCCGGTAACTTTGAACTTGATAGAGATATAATCTGTCCCTGTGACTATCGGGATCCTGATGTGGAGGAGTTTGGGGTCTGCTATTGTTCGCTTTTTGTTAATAAGAATGTTTATGAGGGAAAAACTCCGGCGAAAAGGATTCCCGAACGGAGACCCAAAGAAAAAGAGGTTAAGGCCTTTGAACCCCCTCCGGAAATCTCTGGAGAAAAACCCTCCAAGACAACTACAGGACTTGAAAATGAAATCTCCAAAACCAATCAAAGAATGTGGTACTGCAAACAATGCGGCTATGTGTGTTATCGAGAAGAGCCACCATATACTTGTCCAATATGCAAGGCAAAAAAAGAATTTTTTGCCAAACTAATGACTTATGTGATCATGAAGGAATAAAATATGCTCATCGTCTTTGCCATAGAATGAGATTGGAACGAGATTCTTAAGGTTCAAGCTCTGTACTTTGATCCAAACATATTCTGCGACTCTCCAACGCATCATCTAGTGTACGTTTCAAGCATTCCTTGCAATTCCTGTATATTCGCGGCAATGAATCACGACAAAGTCTCCCCACTACAGATACGCTCTACATGCACGCTGCGAGAACATGAAATGTTAGACTGTTCTAAGCGTCTTTTCAAGTTACGATTCTAATAGTCAAAAAATACTGGATATCAAGCTACTTAGCTTCTCGAGGAATTCCTTATCTTCTTTCGTAAACGGTGAAAAACTATGAGAGTCTATATCGATTTCACCAACAATCTGACCGCTCCTAGATATTGGGACAACAATCTCTGATTTCACCTTGGGACTGCATGCTAGATAGTTTGACTCATTTGTTACATCTTGCACAAGGAATGTTTCTTTCTTTTCTGCTGCTTGTCCGCATATTCCCTTGCCAAAGGGTATTCTTTTGTGTTCTGTTGGTTCGCCCTCAAAGGGTCCAAGTACAAGTTCTCTTTCTCTTTTTTTGTCAACAAGATAGAATCCCACCCAATCATAATATGGAACATTATCTTTGAGCAATATACATATTCTCTTGAGCTTTTCACTTTGACTCGTTTCATCATTCGCTATGCCTGTTGCTTTTCGAATAAGGGTTTTGAAAAGTGCACTCCTATTTTTCATC
>JBHLPJ010000159.1:0-3178 GCA_048939565.1 Promethearchaeota archaeon | reverse complement strand
TGAAGGCATAGAGGAAGGTATAAAATCCCTGTCATCTATGCCAAAAGGAGAAGGAGCAGAAGTCTCTAGCGAATTAATCAGCAGAATGGCGAGTCTTGAGGAAAAGCTGGAAAGAATCGACATTGCAGATTTAAAATCATCGACGGATGAACTGAGCAATATGGGAGAAGTAATATCCACATTAACAGAGAGTTTTGACAAAGTCTCCTCCGCCATTGAAAGCCTCACAGCTCTACGTGATGAAGTAGTAGGTATGAAGAATGACTTAGCTACAGTGACCCAGAACGTTGCGAACATTCAAACAAGCATTCAGAATCTAGCTAGCGTTGAGGCAGCCCCTGCTCCCAGATTGGAGGAACCAGTTGCTACGGAAATTCTGGATTATTCTACGGCATTAGCAGAATGTAGCAGGAGGATCAAAGATGATGCGCCTACTGGTGAGATAGCCAAGGCAATCGACATTGTTCGAAAACAACTTGAAGAGACCAACAGATTTCACCCAGCCTTATTCGAAATGGGAACATTCCATCGTCGATTAAGTAACAGACCACCTGCAGAAAAACTTAACCCCCAGCTCAAAAAGGAGCTTCAAGAGACAATCAAGGGATGGAAAGAGATTTCTGAATAGACCCTTGATTCTACTCAAAACTCTTTTTAATGATTGTATTCCTATCTTTTTTCAAGACCGTCTATGAGCAATATCCAGAGTCCATTTGAGGGGGAGAAAAATACTAAGAAGAGCTATACTCCGAGACTTCAAGCAAATAGCAGCGCTAAGAAAAGAACTATTTGGCGAATTTAGCCACGAAAGATTCAAATCTTATATTAGCAAAAATCCAGATCTCGTTTTAGTCATTCAAGAAAAAGGGAAAATAATTGGTTATTGTGTTGGCGTTGTAGCTAAGGAAGGAATGGGAAGGATATACCAGATAGGAGTCGAGCGAGATCATTTGAATAAAGGCCATATGAATAGGCTCCTGACTTATATTATGGATGCTTTGAGAAAAAGGGGTTGTCGTGAGATCAGAACTTCATTCATAGCGGAGGAATCTTTGGGTTTCTTCTTGAAGCATGGATTCAAAATACGTGAAACTGTCTTTAGCTATGAAAAGACAGACTTTGCCACGCCTGTCAAAGGAAACCAATCACTTGTGATAAGACCTTTCAGACCAGACGATGTAGAAGTTTTGCTCGAGTTGGAACATAAATGCTTTGAACCGTTTTGGCACACGTCTCGAGAAGAGTTCATTAGTTGGACAAGAATACCGGAAGCTTCTTTTTTTGTGGGCATAATGAATGACGCAATTGTGGCCTACAATTTCAACGTGATTGTATCAGAAACAGGGCATTACGGTAGGATAGCCGTTCATCCAGATTATCGCCGACAAGGCGTAGGCACAAGAATGACCGTAAATGCAATTGAATGGTTTGAGAAAAAGGGTGCAAAGAAGATATTACTTAACACTCAAGTCAGTAACATAGAGGCAAGAAGAATGTACGAGAAACTTGGTTTCAGAATCCTAAAGAAACTATATTTGGCGACATATGCATAGCACGCGATCCTAGTCAGATATCTCTTGCAGTGCTTTCTTTCTGAAATCGAGCTTCTCCTTTGCTTCGACTAGGTCTTCTCCTTCCGAAACGATGACAGCGCTAGTTGGATTTCCCTTGAATGGGAATGGTGGTCCAACTATGCCGGGCAAAACTGCCAGACCTTTTACACGAGCAATGGACATTTTTGTCATTCTCATAGGGATTTTTGCAAAGAATGCTGTGTTTAGCAAGGACACTTTTTTAGGAAGCTTACGGTTGACTACTGCATCAAATATCATTTCAGCCGGATTTCCAACCATTGCTCTTCTTATTCCAAGATAGTTTCTCGTAATTCTCGCGTTGGTCTCAATGAAAACAGGTTCCCTACGTTCACTTAATATGAAATCGATATCTACCAAACCCTTAAGACCATTGATCTCTTGAGCTATTTGCTTGGCATTTTCTAAGGCCTCTTCTTTCAGCAAGTGTTTTAGTGGAAAATATCCACTCTCACATTTAAGCTTCCCTTCAGGAGATAGGGAGAGTTCCTGGGCGTTAAGACCTATCGGACAGGCTCCATCTTCGTTGACTATTAGGCTTACGCTTGCTGCTATCCCCTTGATATAGGGGTAGATCATGAACTCCTCACATGCGGATTCTTTTTTCAAATCATTGAGTGCAGACGGTATACGGGATTTATCCCTTACGATAGTGATTCCTCTGCAGTTGGCTCCATCCAGCGGCTTAAAGATTAGCGGGAATCCCGTCTCCTCCGCTATCGAGCCTATCTCTTCGATTTCACGGGCGAAAGGTATGAATTTGACCCCAGGTACCGGCAAGTTTAGATCTGAGGCGATCTTGAAGGTTTCTTTCTTATTTGAGGTTATTCTGACTGCCTCTGATGTCGATCCAAATATGAGTGCGTCCCTTTCTTCGGCAGCCATAGTAAGGCTTAAAAGCGCATTGCCTGATTCCGGAGCTGCTATGATGACGGCTTCCACTTCGTCTAGATTGAATTTAAAGACTTCCAAGAAATCATTTGAGGGTCTAAGGATGGTTGCAATCTTTGCTTCTATTGGCGGCGTGTAGTTTGCAATTCTGTAGTCAAGAGTTGCATAGACATCCTGATTAAGCTTTTTGAAGTCCTCAGCTAACGTGCTTAGTAATGCATATCCTTCGCTCAGTTGTGAGACTGCGGCATCCTCTGCCGCGAGACCGCCCCCAGATAGATGTTCGTAAATGAGTATTTTCAATAGATTTCCTTCCTGGCTTTCGCTCAATAGCACTTTGGGAATATATTATAAGACCTAATAGTAGGCAGAAATACGTTTGAGCAACATACCTTCGATTGTTATCGGGTCAAGCTTTACAACTAAGTTCTGAGCCTCTCTTAACTTCGATGCAGTTTCTGCATATATTGTTAGTATTGGCTCACCTCGTTTTACGTATCCCCCTCTTTTCTTATAGATGTACAGCCCTGCCCCCTTATGATCAGGAGCACCTGCTGCTCTTGCGATTTTGCTAATATTGATGTTGTTGACCTCAACTATGTATCCTGCAGCTGGGGCTGGAATGTTGACACGATGGTCCCCCAGCTTTATATCGTCTGGCTTTATATCGGGATTTCCTCCTTGAGCGTCAATGA
>JBHLPJ010000158.1:0-3183 GCA_048939565.1 Promethearchaeota archaeon | reverse complement strand
AAGAAGGCAAGCCTCAGTTTAATAATTGCCGAGAATTTTATTGGAGTCATAATTGGATACATCATTGGTCCGATACTCACCACACCTGGAATCACTTTACATTTGATTCCACCCCTGATTCTCTCATCCCTTTTACCGATTTTTAGGTTGTCACTGAACTTGTTCTTCATAGAGTTCACAGCTCTGGCCATTTCAACTACTAGAACTTCTTCTGGGCCTGAGAATTCTCAGGCAAACAGGAATCAAGTCCTTAAGCTAATATTGATAATAGCTTTGCTCTACTGCTTCATACTAGGCTTTTTTACTTCTATTGTGTTTCTCGTTTGGTCGATGGGATTAGGAATGTCTGAACTTATGATTATCTCTTTTTCTCTTGCTCTGATTAGCTTCTTATTAAATCCCGTACTTATTTTCCTGATTTTCTCCAAAATTGGCAAAAAGATCAGCCACAAAACGAAACTCACATCATTGATTCTATCCCTAGCCATCGGCAACTTCGCAGGATATTTCATTGGATACATTATCCCACCGTTAGCTGCCTCTCTAGAGATGACTTCGATGCTAATCCTATTTATTCCTGAGTATTACTATCCCATTAGCTTGCTTTTTGTACAGCTCACGGCCTTATATATTCCATTTGTGAAGAGGATGAAAAGGACCCCTTTATCCGAATATCATGAATCTTCACTACTATTGAATTCCCAGAAAGAATCAAGTTCCACCATTTGAGGAGTTGGAACATCAAATTAAAATAATTCAAATAATGGTTTCTATGAGACCATAAAATCAGGCCGTCTCCTCTAATTTTAGTTTCGGCGAAGTCCTCGAACGATTTATAAGCTCAAACACAGTTCACCTTTTATTAGGCGACGGTGATGGGGAAAGACTACATATTTGTCAAGGGAGCAAAAGTCCATAATCTCAAAAATATCGATGTGAAAATCCCCAGGAATAATCTGGTTGCCATAACTGGTGTAAGCGGAAGTGGCAAAAGCTCACTAGCCTTTGATACAATATATGCTGAAGGGCAGCGCAGGTACGTTGAGTCTCTTTCTGCCTATGCAAGGCAATTCCTTGAGCAAATGGAACGTCCCGATGTAGAATATATTGAAGGTCTTTCTCCTGCAATAGCCATAGATCAAAAAGCTGTGAGCAAGAATCCACGCTCAACCGTCGGGACAGTTACAGAAATTTATGACTATTTGCGTTTACTTTTTTCAAACATTGGAATCCCTCATTGCTGGATGTGTGGTAAAGAAATATCACCTCAAAGTCCACAGGAAATCGTTAATCAAATCATGGGTTCAGAAAAAGGCAGAATCATGATATTATCCCCAGTTGTAAGGGGGAAAAAGGGACATTATCAAACCCTCTTTAAGAATCTCCAGAAGGAAGGGTTTGTTAGAGTCAGGGTTGACGGAAATGTATTCACTCTAGGGGGGGAAGAGATCAAACTTGAAAGATACAAAAAACACACCATCGAAATTGTAGTTGATAGGATAGAGCTGGATCGTGGTAACTCCAAGCTAAGAAGCAGGATTGCAGACTCTGTGGAGATTGCTCTAAGATACTCGGAAGGTTTAGTAGGCATAATCTCCGCCGATTCTGGCAAGGAAAAGCTATTCAGCACCACAATGGCATGCTCGGACTGCGGAGTGAGCTTAGAGAAACTAACTCCACGTATGTTTTCATTTAACTCTCCCTATGGAGCTTGTCGAACATGTGACGGTCTTGGAGTGATAATGAAGGTAGATCCAAATCTAATTGTTCCAGACAAGACAATTCCTATTTCTGAGGGAGCTGTATTGCCACTAAGGAACATGCATAGCTATTACTACAAAATGCTTAGATTGGTTGCAGAATACTACGGTTTTGACCTCAATGTTCCCTTCAAAGATTTGTCAGAAGAATGCCAACGAATCATATTTTATGGCAGCAAGGAACCTATTAAATTCACTATAAAAAGCTCATATGGAACAAGTGAGTGGAGCACCTACAGACCTTATGAAGGAATAGTAAAAAACCTTGAGAGAAGATATCGTCAAACAAGATCATCCTATATTAGGTCAGAGATCCAAAGATATATGGCAAATCTACCTTGTCCAGAATGTGGTGGGCATAGACTAAAACCAGAGAGCTTGGCTGTAACCTTGGGTGGAAAAAACATTGCTAAAATCTCTGAAATGTCCATAAAAGACGCCAACAGGTTCTTTTCTGGGTTGAGATTAAGTCAAAGAAAATCAACAATTGCTAAGAGGATTCTCAGAGAGATTAAGGCTCGATTAGAGTTTCTAATCAATGTTGGCTTGGATTACCTTACCATTGATAGATCTGCCGCAACATTAGCCGGTGGAGAAGCTCAAAGAATTAGACTCGCAACACAAGTAGGCTCTGGTCTTATGGGGGTTATCTATATACTTGATGAACCTAGTGTCGGTCTCCATCAAAGAGACATTGCCCGTCTTCTAGCAACTCTAAAGAAACTAAGGGACCTCGGAAATACAGTCATTGTTGTTGAACACGATGAATCTACCATAAGATCGGCAGATTACATAATTGACATGGGTCCTGGAGCCGGAGATCATGGAGGTCGCATTGTCACTGCTGGAAATCTTGATAAGATTGTTCATAATGGGAATTCACTAACCGCAAGATACCTACAGGAAGAAATCAAAATTCCTGTTCCCAACACTCGTAGAAAGAGCAAATCTCATCTTATAATAAAAGGTGCAAAGGAGCACAATCTAAAGAATATTGATGTGAGAATCCCTCTCGGGATTTTTGTATGTGTTACAGGGGTTTCTGGAAGCGGCAAGAGCACCCTCATAAATGAAATCCTATACCGGGCTCTGGCCAGGACCTTCTATAGATCAGGATTGGCCCCTGGTGATCACGACGGTCTTAAAGGGACCGAAAACATCGATAAGGTTGTTATTATTGACCAATCTCCAATTGGAAGAACTCCCCGTTCTAATCTGGCCACCTACACCGGTGCCTGGACCCCCATAAGAGAGCTTTTTGCAAAAACCACTGAGGCTAGAAGAAGAGGATACTATCCGGGTAGATTCAGCTTCAATGTCAAGGGTGGTAGATGTGAAGCTTGTGCAGGTCAAGGCATGATCAAGATTGAGATGCACTTCCTGCCGGACATCTACGTAACCTGTGATATATGCAGGGGCAAGA
>JBHLPJ010000157.1:0-3229 GCA_048939565.1 Promethearchaeota archaeon | reverse complement strand
CTTTTCAAGGATACCCTCCCAAAGCTGTTTATACCATCCAGCACCACAATAGCGGAAGGTTGGAGAGATGTTTTCCCCAGCCTTGAGAAGAGATTTCATGATTGGACAATGGCAGTAACTAAGTCGCTTCTCTTCATCATTCTCAGCTGCTTTGACTCCTTTGGGATTATAGGGGATTTTTGTTACATAGATGACATTTCCCTTTCTAACAGGGTATTCATACCACGAGAGACCATACCATGAGGTGTCCTCATTCATAATGGGAAAGAGCGCATCAATGCTGCCCAATTCAAGGTATTTCTTTCTCAGAAACTTTATGCGCTTCTTAGGAAAGCGATCAGGGCAACTACACATCATAATGGTCTTTCGATCTTTTTCATCCACAAGAGTATCAAGCCGTTCCATTGCACCTTTAAACCATCGAGCCTTTTCCTTTGGCGGAATATCACCGGTCAGTCTTTCACTTCCTTGCATCACCTTCTTTCGAATGTTTTTGCCAACATATCGATCGAGGTTTTCAGATAACGATTCTAACCAAGTCACGAACAACACCTTTGAGTACAACTTTTGGGCCTGCGAATATTTGCAGAGTCTTTTCAAAAGTCGTGATGATACTCTTATTATTTAAGATTAACCAATTATTATCACGCTTCCGCCAAAATCCTGGTAACCCATAGACGATGAATCAAACCCTGGACAAATGTGTGAGATATTTGAGCATTTAAAGCCCTTGTCTGGTTCGTTTGTATCAGAAGCATGTCTTTTATTGTGTTTCTCGTAATGTTTAATAGTCAAGATGATTTATCTCCTCCCCATCGGAAGGAGTCTTCTCACCATTTTAGGCAGTAGAGTATATTTAAAACACAAAGAAAAAAGATTCAAGAGATTGGGCGGTGTTTACAATTAAAGAAGAACCGATCAACGCACGAATACGGGGTGTATTTTCTACATCTTTATCAAAATTGCTGGTTGATAACGGTTTTAGGGTCACTCAGAGCTCAAATGTAATATTGAAAAGATTGGACTTAGAAGAAGAAGTCAAACCCCCAGAGCTGGAAATCTGGGACCTTCAAAGTAAACAAGGCGTATTCTTAACCGGAAGCATAACTGCTGTTAAGAAAGCAGTCTCGATCTTAAAAGATGTATTTCTGGATGTCATAGTACGCTCTTTTAGAGCTGAGATAAATGCGATATACAAAGGAACGGTCAAGGAAGTAGATTACGAAAAAATGACATCTTTCGTAGATTTGGGTGATTTTTATGGTCTTCTGTCAGGAAAAACACTGGAAGTTGGAAAGAACCTTCTTGTTAAGATCATCAGACCAGAGAAAGGCAGAAGAGGTCCAATTGTATCGGATGAAGTATCGATTCCCGGGAAATTTGCGATCATAATTCCAAACGACACTGTTAAGATTAGCAGGAGAATTAGGGATGGATCGTTAAGGAAGGCACTATATTCCCTTGGTAAGAATATCAAACCCGAAGGATGGGGAATATTATGGCGAACAGCAGCTGCATATCAGGATATCGCAGTACTTACAGAAGAAGTAAATGATCTTAAAGTAGATTTAGAGGATTTGATACAGAAAGCTGAAGCTACAGAAACCCCAACCAAGCTTCTCGATGGATTGACAATTGTTGAAATAGAATTTCCGGCCATTTCCAAGAAAAAATTGGATGAGATTAGAGGGGGAATTTCAGCGACGATTACAAATCATCACAGGTACAAAGCTGCTGGTCTTGACTTCGCAATCGGTGTGGATTTGGCAGAAAAGCTTATTACAGGAATTCCGGATGAGCGGGACCTGATTACAAACCAATTCAATGAGATCTTTAGAGCCAAACTGCCTAGAATAGGTGAAAAAGTGGAAATAGAGCATGTTAAACTCGACGGACGGGTTATTCATCTCTCACCAGGATATGTAGTGGAGTGCGATGCAAAACGAAGTAATTATCTACTGAAAAGGTATTTCCGAGGCGGTGGAATTTATGATAGTTTAGAAATTCCTATCGAAGACGGGGATTACGGATTAACCGAAATTAGCGAGGGGGAGTGGACTCTTAGAACGTCATATTTTTCTGCCGATAATGAGCTCAAAGGTGAGTATTATAACATCTCCACTCCAATTGAGATATATCCTGAGAGAATCAGATATGTCGATTTAGAGGTAGATCTGGTAAAATGGCCCGATGGTCAAGTGAAGACAGTGGATTTGGAGGAATTGAAGGAAGCTACATCCGCCGGTATTATCACAAAAGCCCTTGAGGATAAAGTCATTTCTATTTTAGACAATCTAAGAGACAGATTAGTGGCTTCAAAATGAAGACCAAGTACGTACCATACGTATACCTCTACATCATAACGATCGGTCAAAGACGTCAGTTTTGGATTGCACTTCGCAAAGATTTAAGTACTATCAGAAAAAAGACGAGTTGTCAGGTAGGTGACACATGTGTCATCATTCCCACCCCTCGAGCATATTGCTAGAAAACGAAAGAAACTTGGATTAACCCAGAAGCAATTGGCTAAACTGGCAGGAATTAGTCAGTCTCTGATTGCGAAAATAGAATCCAAAAAGATCAGCCCGTCTTATTTAAAGGTCAAAGCAATCTTCGATGTGTTGGATAGTCTTGAGAGAAAGAACGATCTTCGTGCCAGAGGAATAATGAGCAGCAATGTTGTTAGTATCGATAAAGACGCCCCGGTTTCCAGAGCCATACAGCTAATGCGGGAGCATGATTTTTCTCAGATTCCGGTTTTTGATGGAAAAAAAGTTGTGGGAAGTATCGAAGAGAAAACGATTCTAGATCAAATGACCAAAATGGAAAATCCAATGGAATTAGTCAATATACCAATAGAGAGAATAATGGATGAATCATTTCCTCTTATTGAGGAGGGGACACCATTATCGATAATATTGGCTCTTTTCAAATACTATTCAGCAGTTCTAGTATCACGAAAAGGAAACATAATTGGAATAATAACCAAGGCAGATCTGTTTAAGACAGTCGCATAAAAGATCCTCAAAAAAAGGAAATCGAAAGAGGAATGCTCGAAATAGTGGCAATGGTAACGCTACTAGTGCTCCTAGTATTGGCATTTCAGAAAGAGAAGAAAGACGAAGCTGATGAGGGGCAATATTGCCATAGCTAGCTGAAGGGTTTGATTCTATGAAGTCCCCCAATCATCCTCAAGAGTCAAAGCTTCCTGTTCTAATCCTATCTATCC
>JBHLPJ010000156.1:0-3251 GCA_048939565.1 Promethearchaeota archaeon | reverse complement strand
GAGGTTCGTACATTTTCTAACCTACAAATCTAAAAGAGTAGGTAAGAGGACAATAGGAATTGACGAACGAAATTCCACCAAAGAGTGCTACATCTGTGGAGCAATCCATGACATGAGACTGTGGAATCGAATTATGGATTGTGACTGTGGTAACGTGATAGATAGAGACAAGAATGGCGCTATCAATATTATGAAACGTTACCTATCGCAAAATGCCCTGTGGACGGGCTACCAAGAATTTCTTGGTAATCTGCGACAAACAGCCAAACGTAAAACGAAAGTTTCCCATATGGGTTGGGAGGACTCGCAGGAAGCTCCATCTGTGAGGGTGGGGTAGTTCACGGTTACGGAAGAATCAATTAAGCGCCCCACATTGGACTGGCCTTCCTTTTTATCTCGATTAGTTCATCTAGAACTTCCAACTCATCAACAGAGAGCTCGTCTTTGAAACGCTCTTTGAAAAGTTTGACGTCTTTTTCTGGCACATCGACATATAATACATCATCCTCGTTTATCTGGCGACCAACTGTGGCCCCCTTAATTGAAATGGCCACGGCTTGTCCGGCCTTTGCAGAAGCAACTGTTTCTCCTTTGTCCTGAATCTGGAGAACGAGTCCTACTCTGCTCCCGTCCTGTTTTATCAGGTAAACCTTGGAGACCATCTGCCCACCAAGAACATTAACACCAACAATCGCCGGCTTGCTTTGCCGAAAAATATATTCCGGAATGATTTTTACCTTTCCTGGTTTTACCGCTGTTTTTAAAGCCTCTCTCTTTCGCTCTTCTCTCCTCTCAAATAACCAATTCTCGTATTCCTCGAATAGACGGTAAATTATCTTCTCTTGGAGTATCGGAATTTCATACTTGACCGCTTCTTCCTTAGCATCAGGTAATACTTTGACATTAAATCCAAGAATAATAGCCGAAAGTGGATCACGCTCCTTAACAACTTCGGCTTCAACTATATCTCTTTTTGAAATATCTCCCACGTCGGCTATTCTAACAGCGATTCCTTGGTCCTGTAAATATTTTGAGATAGCCTCTAGGGAACCTAAAGTGTCTGCTTTGAGTATTATCCCTGCTTTATCTGTCGATATCCTGATTTTTTCAATTTCTCCCAATATCTCCTCCTTTGCTTCTTCGATTTCTTTTTCTGTGTTTGCAACAATTAACGGGGCTCCAGCAATAGCTCCCTCAAGAGCCGGTGCTGCTATTTTAACCCCTGCAGCGGCTGAGACCTCCTTTACAGGATCAAATCGTTCTCGGGGATCACGTATCTCATCAAGAGGTTTTGGTAATAGAAGTGCTCGTATCTTGGTTACAACAGGATCGCTTAGGCTCCCTACCACGATGCTGTCTCCCTTGCGAACTATTCCATCATAGATGACAGTATCGACGGTAATTCCGAGACCTGGCTCTTCCTTAACCTCCAAGACTGTTCCTCTGCCCTCTTTCGATGAGATTTCCAAACGTTTCATCATATACTGTTGGGTAAGGCCTGCAATCACCATCAAGAGTTCTGCAATCCCTTCTCCAGTATTTGCACTTGTAGGCACAATGGCGATTGTCTTGGCAAAATCCCCCACTCTGTCAAATCTTTCAGATTCAAAGCCTATTGTTGAAAAAGCCCCAACGATTTCGTATATTTTCTGATCAAGGTTCTTCTTAACATAATCTTCCTGTTTCTTTATGGATTCTAAGAAAGATGTTGATTCTTTATCTTTCCATCCTGGAACCCTATCTATCTTATTCGCCGCCACCAAAAACGGAGTATTTCTTTCCTTCAGGATGTTGACGGACTCGTGTGTTTGAGGCTGAAATCCTGCCAGCACATCAATCACAAGAATGGCGATGTCGCAGACACTTCCGGCTCTTCTTCTCAAATTCATGAATGCTGCATGACCTGGACTATCCACAACCAGCAATCCTGGTATTGTAACTTTGATCTTAAATTGATTTAGAAGATTTTTTGCTATGGCTGTGATAACGGAAGTGGGTAGGAAGCTAGCTCCGATATGCTGGGTCTAGTATGAAGTAGCACATGCTATTTCATTATACCCCCTGCCTCTCGAAGCTGAACCACTGTTCCTCTTATCTTATCTAAGAGACTTGTCTTACCCACATCAATATGGCCCAAGAATGCTATAATGGGTTGTCGTATCAAGTTAGCTCATCCTCCATCTTTCATCTAGGATCCTTTAGACTATCGTCTTTTAGCATATACCGATTAACGAATTTCACGTTACCTAAATTAAACTTATGCTAATCTCTTAAGAGTGACCAGTATCAAAGCTGAAAGAACAATCGAAAGCGACACAAAGACCAATCCCAAATCCAACGCGAAACTCTCAACAGCATAGAAAAGCGTAATCAATTGTGCCACAAGTCCAATTATAAAGACTATCTGTAGGTTCCTCAAAAAGACATTCTCCGCTTCGCTGACTTTGATGCCAAGAGCATCTCGCTCTCTTGAAAGCGAATCTTTCACCTCACCGATGATCTTGAACAGGCTTTCATAAAAATCGAAGCCATGGAGGGCGTGAATCATTTGCCTAAATAGTTTTGTCTTAAAAACACTTGTAAAAATAAGCCTGGGGGTTCGAGTAATTTGGAGGTCGCTATTGATTTCCAACACAAGTTCATTCACTTCCCGTTCAATCTTTTCCAGTCTGTTTATCAGATCATCCAAACTGATCTCTTTTAGCTCTCCGTGTTCATATTCTTCATACCTATAGAGGATTTCCTGTATTTCCAGGGATTTAAAGTTGAACTCTTGAAGATGATTTAGAATAAGATATCTTTGAACATTTCCTACTTCAGCCGCAAAAACAACGTCAATTAATGTATTCTTTATGGATTCGGGGTCCGTGAATTCCTTACTTGGAATAATACAATTGCCAGGGTGAGTAATATATACGCAATTCCCCTCATATGGACTCAGGTTATCCACGTCCTCTATCACGCTGGCATAGTTCTCCGGGTTTAGAAATTGCCATTTGTCACTTCTTGTACACATTCCTAGGGCGTATTTAAAAAATCTCCCATTAACGTCGAAGTCACTTATAGGAACCTCAGGTCTAGTTTTCCACAAAATCCAATTATGGTGCCATGGAGATGCTTTCTCTCCCATGATTTTCTTCTTTCGCTTGATATTTGCTCTAAGAACATCAATTAATTTGGAAGCGAATGAATCCAATTTGGCCTTCATATTCGTTCCATCGGTCAAAATAATACTTGTAGGGATAGAAGCT
>JBHLPJ010000155.1:0-3258 GCA_048939565.1 Promethearchaeota archaeon | reverse complement strand
GAGTTTGTGAACGAAGAGGGTAAGCTGGAGTACGCGTGGCAAACATGTTATGGTCCTGGTATCTGGAGGATAATGGCAGCTCTGATAGCTGTTCACGGGGATGATAAGGGCCTAGTTCTCCCCTTTGTGGTCTCTCCTACACAAATAGTAATAGTGCCTATACTAACTACTGATAGGAAGATTATTACGAAATGCCAAACCATCCAAGAGACCTTAACGGAGGCAGGTTTCAGAGTGCATCTAGACATGAGAGAAGAAACACCTGGCTATAAATATAACGACTGGGAGTTAAAGGGAGTTCCATTCCGGATAGAGATCGGCAAGAGGGAAGTATCGAAGGATTTTGTGACATTACATAGAAGGGATATTGGGGAGAGGATTGAAATGAATGACACAGAATTGACAAAGCGTTTGAAAAATGTGATTCAGGACTATTCGACCAACCTCAAGAAAAGGGCAAAGGAGTCGTTCGATAAAGGTATAGTAGATGCAAAAACAAAGGAAGACGTCATTGAAATACTAGAAAAGAGATCAGGTTTTGCCAGGATGGGTTTTTGTGGCAGGGAAGAGTGTGCAATGGACCTGAAAGAAATAACCAACGGAGGCAAGGTAAGAGGAACTCTACTCAAAAAACAGGAAAAGCCAAAGGGAAATTGTGCTTGGTGTGAGGGAAAGGCCAAGGAAATCGTGTATGTGGCAAAGGCCTATTGAGCCATACCATCTCACAGCGTTTTGATTCGTCGAATATAGGCAGGGGGAGTAAGTTCAAGGTTTAGTTCGCGGAGGAGAGCAAAGGCCTCCGAAGGTCTTTTTAGAAGTTCATTAATGCCATCGACATGCCCTGCTCCTGTTAATACTAGAATATTCGGATCCTTTTCTGGATATTTATCTAGATAACGGCTAATTATTAGGATCAATCTGCAAGCCATTAAAGCATTCCTTTCTGTAATCAAGACGTGATAAAGGCTTGGGAAACTTTGCTTCATAACCTCCAGGTTCCCTTGGAAGTAATCCATTGCCTTATCTTTAAGCCCTCCTTCCCAAAGTCTAACGCCGTATGACTGTCTCGTCGCCACTTGGTGCAATACTCTGCTCCAGCTCCTGACCTCAAGGGGAGTTACATAAGATCTTATGCGGTGCATTATTTCTCTGTCTGTCATATCTATTAACCAGATATCTGCGTCTTGATTGCCTAGAACATCTGTAGCTTGAATAAACTCACACTTCTGAAAACAGTCGTTCCTTCTAGAACAATAAACGCACCTATTTTTGAGCCTTTTATATCTATTCTCATCTAGTTCAATACAAAGAGCGGTGGGTTTAGATTCCCTTACCGCTCTTACAACGTCCTTTACGCTCGTTCTTGTAAAGTGTGCTGTACCCAAGAACTCTACGTGTTTTGAAAAATCAATGTCTCGAATCTGGGTGTATTCACTATTCATGCCTTTCTCATCCTTGGATCTTTAGTCTTGTTTCTCTTTTTTCGGTATTCTGATCTCCAGAATGCCGTTGCTGCAATTAGCCTCTACCTTGTCGAAATCAACATCTGTTGGCAGTTGAATCTCTTTGTAGAAACGATTCCCTGCATCAATCTCCAGTCCCCTGTTCGTAAGATCTATTTTGATGTCTTCTTTCTCTACGCCAGGTACTTCTGCAACGACAATAAGACGGTTTCCTTCCTCAATTAGCTCAGCAAATGGTTCCCGTCTGTCTGGCCTTATGGGGAAGGGTTCTCTCGGAACAGGTCTGGTTGGCCTTGGCAAAGTCGGAGATCCATCTCCTTGACTAGGATCTGCAGGATATCTAAAAGACCTGCGGGCAATGAATCCTCTTATGCCTGGGCCTTCAATTCTCTTTACTTCAAAATCATCGTCCATTTCTTTAATATCTTTTAGCTCAATTCCGTCCATAAGACTCTTAAAATTGCCAAATATCTCTCGTCTGAACTTACCAAAATGCTTCATGATTTGCTCTATGAAATCTTCATTATCGTCCCAATTGTAACTAGACATAATCCAATCACCTCCTCACTTAAAATTCCTCCAATTCTCCCATCAGCTCATCGATTATTCTTCGTAGAGCAAAAACTGTTAGGAAACATCCTATGCCTAAAGGTGAAGCTTTATACCTATGATGGGCTTTTCTGACTAGCTTGCGTTCTCTGAGGATCTTTAGATTTTCGTTTACAGTTTTAGGATTTAGTTCCATTTCAGCCATGAAATCACTGAAACGTTTCTCGTCGTGTAACATCTCCTCAAGCATCCTAAATCGCGTCTCATTGGCCAACGTCTCAAAGAATCTGATTAAGCTCCTATGACCTCTGTCAAACTCCTTGAACTCTGACTTCAGGACACTTTGAAGTCTTCGCCATCCAGGTTCTTCCAGAGGTATCTCAAGAATCGTCCGCCCATTCCTAATAATTCGAAGTTTCAATACCAATTTCGAAGTCTCCCAGCAGTTTTGTTACCTCTAAGTAACAAAAGTCAAAATGCATATATAAATCTTATTACCTAGAGGTAAGTTGTAGGGATTACTATTTTATATCAACTGACCGAAAGATATATTATATGGGAGAACAGCGAAAATAGTTCTTAGCTTCGCAATAATCTGGAAATCCGTCAAAAAGGAAAATGAACTATTGGGGGCAGACATCCTGAGCTTGAGCAAAAGACTCACAATCGCCATTCTATTTGGTTTTGTTTTCCTGACTGTCCTGTTTTCGCCAGCAAGAGGACAATGGTCTATGTTTCGGAGTGACCCTGCACATACAGGTTCTAGTACGGGCACAGGTCCCGAAAGAGCATTCCTGAAATGGACATACAAGACAGATTCCTATATAGCGTCCTCACCAGCTGTTGTTAACAACATGCTATATGTGGGTTCCTATGACGACTATTTGTACTGCCTAAACGCGGAAAATGGTAGCCTGATATGGAAATATTCAATGACTAACGTCAGATCTTCTCCGGCCGTGGTAAACGGTAAAGTCTACGTGGGGTCATTTGATACCTACGTTTACTGCGTAGATGCTGACAACGGTAGCCTGATATGGAAATACAAAACAGGAGATCGTGTTGAATCTTCCCCCGCTGTGGTTGATGGCAAGGTATACGTGGGTTCCTATGATAAATACGTATACTGTCTGAATGCGGAAAACGGGACCCTCGAATGGCAGTATCTAACCGGTAGATCGATCACCTCATCCCCTGCCGTCACTACTGACCGCCTCTTTATAGGCTCTGGCGATACCTACATTTA
>JBHLPJ010000154.1:0-3262 GCA_048939565.1 Promethearchaeota archaeon | reverse complement strand
ACCGACCGTCGGTATCCTCGTCCGTCCAGCCGTCAGCCGCAAGCTCAGCACGAGCCACTGTTTGGTTCTCATCCCAGTCCATAAACGGATAGTCGTCAAGGCTGTAATTATAGTACCAGTAGCTCAGAAGTGGAGGTACATTACAGCCTCCAGGTATACCGTACCCTAGCATGAACCCGTCAACGATTTGATGATGATCAACCATGGCACGACATGCGTGTCTAAATGATGTCAGATTCATCGGCCAGAATCTCATGTTAAATGAAAGGTGGTAGTATCCGTTGTCTGGAGTCTGAATAAGTCCGACCACTGGGTGATCCAAGAGGCCTGCTACCTGAGCAGGTGGCACCCACCAACCCATTGCATCAACTTCACCGGTTTTTACGGCCAGCAGTTGTGCAGCTGGGTTCGAGATGATTTTCAGTACCACCTTATCCACGTGTGGTTGGAAGTCAGGGTTCCAGTAGTCGTCCCTTGCGTTTAGCTCGATGAATTGTCCAGGAATTCTCTTGGTCCACTCAAAGCCACCGGTTCCAATGAGTTCATCGCCGGCACCTAGAAGATCCTCAGAAAGGAGGCGTGCATTATCGATGATCCAAGGCTCTGGCGTGGCAGCCACGCTACCACCCCAGTTAACAACAAAGTCGTCCCAGTCCGCTGCTTTAACTACAGCAATATCCAGTCCCCTCGGGAAGGGGGCGTAGGGTTCAGTCAAGACCAACTTGAATGCGGTGTCATTTAGTTTCGTGCAGTTTTCTATGTATCTATTGTGTATCACGGTGTTTCTGGTGACTGCATATTTGGAGAAGTAGTAGCAGAAGACTATGTCGTTTACGTCCAGAGCAGTTCCATCACCGAAGGTCGCGTTATCATATATAGAACATTCCCACTCTTTGCCTACGAGATCTACTTGTTCCCATGTGTGGCATAACCAAGGATCTACGCTTAGATCGACAGGATTATCGTCCCATAAGGCGTCCCAGATGACTGCGGCGGTGTATGCTTCCCAGACCGAGTCAAGTGTCCACGGATTCATATCGTCTACATCTTCTAGCCATGCGAAGGTGACTACCCCACCTTCCTGTTGCGCACGTACTGGAAATGCAGGGAGAAGTATGCCAAGTATGGCTGTAGCTAGAAATACTCCGAGAAGGAGGCCTACTTTTTTCTTCATCTCATATCCTCCTCATAACTCGACATTCTTTATGATCAAGGTTTCTTAAAAGATTGATTGAAAAAATAGAACAAGATCATAATAAATCGACAAGAATAGAACGAAATGATGAAATCAGGACAAAAAGGAATCTTGTCGGAATATATGGAGCAAATATCCTTGTTCTAAGTGTATGCAAGATTCAAATTATCAATTGGGACAAAAAGGAATCTTGTCGGAATATATGGAACAAATTTCTTTGCTCTAAGTTTATGCAAGATTTAAATTATTGAATGAAATCATTTAAAGGTAGACGCCAAAACGACTTAAGTCGTGGGCTTCCTTGCGGAAAGAGTCTGAGGTGATAATATTCCAACAAATTTACCTCCAAAAGCACTAAAAGCAAAAGAAGAATATGAAGATGCGAAAAGTACAGAAATGAAGATATTGAAGTTGAAGAATTATATCGGCCAAGTCCCTCGTCACATATAAGAATAGGCGAAAAGGGAACCGAGAAACTCTTAGCTTTACTGAAAACAAAACTTGCGAAGTACAAAGAACAACTCGAAAAGCGGAAGAAAACAAAAAAAGGTAGCAGTAGTGGCTTAAGTGTTAAGAAAGACGGGGATGCACAGATAATCCTTGTTGGCATGACGAACTCCGGTAGAAGCAGCCTACTTTCTATCCTGACCGAAGCAAAGGTCAAAATTGCAGAGTATCCTTTTACGACAAAAAAACCAGCCTTAGGTATTCTGGACTATGAAGGCGTCAAGCTACAAATAGTTGAAATCCCAGCCTTGTTTCCAGGCATAACAAGTAGTAAGACAGGCCCTCAAATTCTGAGTGTGGTCAGAAATGCCGATGCAATACTTTTGGTTATTGATTTGACGCGAAATCCTTTGGAGCAAATGGAAATCTTGTTGAGTGAACTTGAAGAATCTGGAATTAAGATCAATAAAAAGCCACCTCCTGTTAAGATTAAAAAGACAGGAATGGGGGGAATACAAATACTAGGTCTTCAATTCTATGATGGTCAAAAAGAGGATTTGATAAATCTTCTTCATGAAAGCAATATTTACAACTCCATTATAAGAATCGAGGGAAAGACAGAGTTAGATGAGATAAGAGAGGCCCTCGATGAGAGCATTGTTTACAAAACAGCATTGATTGCTGCAAACAAAGGAGATGGTGAGTCCTCAGCGGAGAATTACAATAAACTCGAGAGAATATATAAGACTCGGTTTAAAATAGTACCTGTTTCTGCTGTAAGGACCGTTGGATTTGCCAAACTCAAATCAAATATCTTTGATATATTGGCCATAATTCGTATCTACACTAAGGAAATAGGAGGCGAGGTCTCGGATAGGCCTCTGATCCTCAGCAAGGGAATGACGGTTGCAGATGTGGCAAAGAAGTTACATAAGCGCTTTTTAGAGAAGTTTAAGTATGCCAAGATTTTTGGCTCATCTGCGAAATTCGATGGGGAACGTGTCGGATCAGATCATATTCTCAAAGACAAAGACATAATTCAGATATTCACCGATTGACAGAGGTGTTGAACATTATTGAAGATAGTAGATTATCGAATATTGTCATAATTTTCTTGGAGGCAGAGAATGAGGGAAATATCGGTGCTATCGCCAGGGCCATGAAAAATTTCAGTTTGAACAGACTGATATTGGTTAATCCCAAGGCGGAAATTGGGGATACAGCCAGAATGATGGCTATGCATGGAGAAGATGTATTAAACAAAACCAAAAAAGTCTCTTCATTAGAAGAAGCAATAAGAGACGCGGATTTTATAATCGGAACCACAGCAATATCGGGAGGAGATTATAATATTTTGCGAGTCAACATTCCGCCAGAAGACATGGGAGATATTGCGGGATTAAGAGGAAAGATCTGCATCATATTTGGACGCGAGAGTCGAGGATTATCAAACGAAGAGTTGGATAGGTGCGACTCCATAATCACCATACCCTCCAGCAGCAAATACCCGACACTAAATGTAGCACAAGCAGCTACCATTGTTTTTTATGAGCTTTTTAAAGCATTTCAGAGCCATAGGCAGATAAAATACCGCAAGGCAGATAGAATTGAAAAGGAAAA
>JBHLPJ010000153.1:0-3267 GCA_048939565.1 Promethearchaeota archaeon | reverse complement strand
CGTAAGTCCCAGAGATCTGGATAGAGCCGTGGACTTCTTAAAGGGACCAACCAAAGTGAACTTCCTTTGGAAGACGTATGGTACTTATGATATAATCTTTGCGATAATTTGTGACAAGGCAGATGTTGGAACATGCATCCACAATCTGAAGAAGGCTCTAGAAGAACACGATATAAAAGTCATAAGATTGGACTCATCAACAAGCATCTCGTGGGAGAAAATTGATCTAAGTCCCTATTAGACTCGTTCTTCACTGGATTGGAATATTCAGAAGGTTCCATAAAACAAGAGGCTAAGGCGAATGTTCTTTCCACTCTTTCTTAAGTATCGAAAAGCAGACATCATCCAGAAATCGTCCTCCAAAGTAACTTCTTTGTCTAAGAACCCCTTCCTTCTCAAAATTAAGTCCTCGAACGAGGTTTACAGATCTTCTGTTCTTTGAGTCGATAGTTGCTTGGATTCTGTTCAGTCCCATTTCTTTGAAACCATATTCTAACATGGCCTTCAGTGCTTCTGTCATGATACCCTGTCCCCAGTACGCTGGGTCCAAATCGTACCCGATCTCGGCTCTACGATCAGTTTTGCTCCAATCGTAATATCCACAGGTTCCTATTAGCTTACTGCTGCCTTTTCTTACAATTCCCCAACGAATACCTGTTCCTTCCTTAAAGGGATTTATGCAGAAGAGTTCAAGCTCTGCCTTCGCCGTTTCAAGGTCTCTTGGTCCTGGAAAGCAGGAACCTTCTATTATTTCCTTAGTGTTGAAATGATGGAAGTAGAACTCGACATCATCGAGCGTCAATTCTCTTAGGATTAGCCTTTCAGTTTCCAACTGAGGGAATTTTCTTACTCTATTCATCTTTGTCTCCTATTGACCTGTAGACGACTCTAATCACGAGTTTTGAGGAAAACACTTAGGTTACGGGGCATGATGTCGATATAATCAATCAGACTATGTTTTCTTAACTTCTGCAGTAGCGAGTCAGGAAGCTGGTCGGGAGGGACCCCCTTCAGAAGCACGTCTGTTTCCTCTTCTGAGAATTCTGCTCCCTGATTAATCCAGTTTATGAACTCTTTATTCTCGGGGCATACTCTTTGGCAATGAAGACACCCGACAAGACAGTTATGCCAGGAAGGATCCAACCAACTTGGGAAAGGTATGTGGCCGGATTTTTCATTAAGGTATGTAATACACCGCTCAGCATGCAATAGAAAACGTTCAGAGGTGATTGCACCGGTGGGACATTTGAGAAGACAGGCAGAACATATTTTGCACCTCTCCAACATTTGCGGTTCGCGCCAGTTGTCTTTTTCGCAGGGAAAGCTTGAATGAAAAGCCACAAGCCGATGAAAACTGCCCATTCCTGGGACATAGCTGATGTTGTTCTTGCCGTACTTCGCCAGTCCACTACGCACTGCTAGAAGCTTAGAAGGCAATTTGGCCCGCGCTACTTCGTACCCTATCCGAGACAGAGTCCCTGTTAGGATGTCTTCAACTCCCTTATCCGTTTCTCTCTCGAATAAGTAGGTTGGGGGAATGAGCATGGAAATTGCTTTTTTATTCCAATCAAAACTGACTCGGGTTTGAGGCTGAGGAACGGCAACCACAATCAGGGAATTAATCTCCGGCAAAATTCCAGAGGGGTCAAATTCAAAGTATGAATGATAATCTTGATAGACTTCTTGATCAAAAAGACCTTCCTGATGAGGTCTTTCAACATCAGTCTGCAGTTCACCGATGTGTCGGGCGGAGACTATACGTCCTTGATAACCGTTTTCCTTTAGTCTGGTGTATATCTCTTGCGTCACTCTTATCTTGGTCATTTCTTTCTCCTTCTCTCTTGAGGCTAATAAAGCATCTTTTCTCCTTATTAATTGCGAACCAATTATTAAAACACCATAGATTCAAATTCTTACAAAACGTTAAGAAGAGTCAAATGAATAAAGACAACAGAACATAGAGAAATATAAGATAAATAAAACCCCAGGATGCGTCTTTTGAAGACGCAATGAGTGTCTTCAAATCAATGCTGGTCGTCTCAGTAGCTGAGCAGTTTGACTTGCAGTCAAACCATCTCTTGGGGTTTCAATATGTTTGGCTACGTTTCTTATTCCTTTTATTACAACAGCCATTTTCATTACCTCCATTCTCCGATACTTATCTTCATATTAAGACAAGCATCATAATAACAATATACATACCAGTATATAAACATTTTGTTTTGTTTCGTCAGACCTACATCTTAGAACACAAACACTTATATAGTAATAAAGCATTTATATCAATAAATGAGAATTTATAACAGAGGTGCGTCAAGTGAAACCTGTAAAGATCATAAGGGATCCAGAATGCTGCCAATTAATTGGAGACGAGACCCGAAGAAGAATAATCTTTCTGCTTAGGGCCAAACCGATGAGCGTAAGCCAAATCGCCGAAACTCTGGAGTTGTCCCCCCAAACCGTCTATCACCATATTCAGAAGCTGAAGAAAGCTGATATGGTCCAGGTAGTTAGTGAAAAGAGGTCAGGACACTTGATTGAAAGCTTCTATCAGTCTACGGCTGAAGTTTTCAATTTCATGATAGGAGAGACAACTGAAGGGGCCAAGGTTCACAAAGAGCTCGTAAAAATGGTGGTCAATAGCCTAAACAGGATCGGTTTTAACTTAGAGTATAACGGGAAAACTGCTGAAGAAATTGTCAAAGCAGAAAGCAAGCTGGATGCCCTAACGGATTCAGAGCAGTACTATGAACAGGTCTCACCCTTCGAAGAAGTTGATCTGATAACAAAGCAGGACGCTGCAAAAGTCGCGAAGACGATTACCATGACCGATGAAGAATTTGAAGAACAGTTAAGTCTTTTTAGAAAGATTCGAGATCTCTATACCTCCATGAAGAAATGAGAGACAGAATAGTGTTTATTTCTTTCTTCGTTCTTTTCTTGGCGGTCAATTTCATTTTGATATTCCAGGGGAGAGGGTACATCACCCATAGAGGAATTCCTGAAAGTTATGAGATACCAAGTTCTCAGTTATGAAAAAATCCGGATTACATTGGAAGGATCGATCAATGGGAAGAAGATTCACGGTTCGGGGTGCGAAGGCAACCGACGCAAAGAGCATTCATAAAATCCTGTTGGCAGCTTTTGAGGAATATCGGAATTATTATTCTCCAGAAGGTTTTGCCGACACAGTTTTGTCAGAAGAGTTGGTGAAAGACCGTCTTAATGGGATGAAGGTTTACGTTGCAGTAAATCAAGCGGGAGAAG
>JBHLPJ010000038.1:0-10477 GCA_048939565.1 Promethearchaeota archaeon | reverse complement strand
AGATGAAACTTATTTTCAATCGTAAATGGAACTTTGGGGTTTTCAAAGGAACTAGATTCTCGATACATCCTACAAGAGCAGACAAAGAGATTTCGGAGGAATATGGACACAGGCTATACACCGGAAGTGAGGTTGTCAAAATTAGGGCGAAAGTTTCAGATAATAGTGATGGTATTTTCAACCCATGTTATTATAGAATAACGGATGTTGAAGTTATAGAAGGACCGCAACTGAAGGATATTATCGAAGTAGTTTCGTATGAGGGGGTTTTTTGCGATATAGCCCATAATGGAGAGACCATAATGGCAAAAGGGAAGCTGGAGAAGGTTTTGGATAAGCGTAATGGAGAAGTTTTTCATCGAATTTTGGTTGGTTCACCGGAGGGGGTAGGAAAAGAGTTTATCTATCCGATCGTTTAGGACTAAACCGATTAGTCAACTATTTGAAGAATAATTCCCCTTTGTGATGCAAGAAAGCATTTTAATTTGATGTAGAACAATATAACCGACAGTGTTTATGTGAGGGGTAGTAAGTGATTGTGCATGTCTTAACATCTATCGCAGGTATTTTTGGATTGGATGAGAATGGAAATGTTATTGAGTATATTAGCTTCCCAAGGAATCCCGAAGATATCGCTTATCGCATTTCTTTACTCCAGGAAGGCGAATCTATTAATGAACTTGAAAATTTGGTAGGTAGTCTTGTTGAGAAGAAGGCAGAAGAAATCATCGTAGAAAATGCTGAACTTGCCAAAGAGATTAGAAAGATGAGAGATTCACCACCTGTACGCGTAAGCAAAGAAGCCGACATTCCTCTATTGTTTCGGCAGAACGTTGCAAAAATGTGTATTGATGTGGGGTTCGTACGTTCAGAAAATGAGTTTACTTCAATTCTGTACGAGACTAGCATGTTTCTTGCAAGATCAAGAGTGAAGAAAGCATCTGAGAGAAGAGATCAATTGGTGAAACAAGCTATTGAAGCCATCGACGATGTAGACAAGTCTCTGAATGTATTTGCATCAAGAATTCGTGAGTGGTACAGTCTTCATTTCCCAGAGTTGGATGAATTATTGTCAAGTCATGAGACTTTTGTGAGAACGCTGCACAATATTGGTCTAAGAGAAAGATATAATCATGATACATTGGTGAAGATTGGTTTGTCCGAGGAAAATATCAAGAAGATAGTGGAAAGGGCGAAGACTTCGATAGGGGCAAAAATGGTTGAGGAAGATTTCAACCCAATAGGAGATTTCGGCGGAAATATAATTAGTTTGTACCGACTCAGAAGAAAATTGGAAGACTATGTCGACAAAGTGATGATAGAAGTGGCTCCGAATCTTCGAGAGTTGGCTGGCCCCCTCCTCGGTGCTAGACTCATAAGTCTTGCAGGAGGAATTGATGCACTCAGCAAAATGCCTGCAAGCACAATTCAGGTCTTGGGAGCTGAAAAGGCTCTATTCCGATCGCTTAAATCCGGTAGTAGACCACCAAAACATGGTGTGATTTTTCAGCATCCTATGATTCATTCCGCACCTAGATGGCAAAGAGGAAAGATCGCAAGGAGTTTGGCGGGCAAACTATCAATAGCCATAAAGGTAGATGCCTATTCCGGAAATATCGTGGCCGATGATTTGATGGCCAGTATTGAAAAACGAATTGAAGAAATAAGAAGGAAATATCCAAAACCACCCCCAAGGAAGGCAAAAAAGAAGGAAGTAAGAAAGCGTGAAAAGAAAAGGAGACCAAGGACGCGAAGAAGATGAATTTTACGGCAAAACCACATGACAAATTTGGAGCAGTATATACAATAGTCTTTGAGGATGAAAGTACGCGGATAGCAACACGTAATCTCTATCCAGGAAATAAGGTATATGGTGAACAGCTTCTCCAAGCTGGTGATGAGGAGTATAGACTCTGGGAACCTTACAGAAGCAAGTTAGCGGCAGCTCTCCTAAAAGGTATAAGCAAGATGCCCGTAAAGCCTGGAAATAAGGTATTATACCTAGGCGCGGCCACTGGTACAACAGCTAGCCACGTATCAGATATCGTTGGAAATGATGGTTTTGTGTATTGCGTAGAGTTTTCATCAAGAGCCATCAGACAGCTCCTGTCCGTTTGTGAACATAGGCAGAATATGCTGCCAATTCTAGCAGACGCGCGTTTTCCAGAAACTTACAGCATGATTGTCGGGGCAGTAGATGCCATTTATTGCGATGTGGCACAACCAGAACAAGCAAGGCTTCTAGCAGATAATGCTGAATCATTCCTAAGAACTAATGAATATATCATGCTGGCAGTAAAAGCTAGGTCAATAGATGTGACAAAAGAGCCGGAAGAGATCTATAAGAGAGAGATTGAGATACTTCAAAAAAGAGGATTTGCTGTTCACGATACCAAAACGCTAGAACCGTTTTCTTCAGATCATACTATGATCCTGGCTGAATACAAAAGGAAATCTGCAGACACTTAGAAAGTACCTTCAGCATTCTTACGTCAATTTTTTTAACAATTCCTTAAAATTAATAAATAGATTCGAAAGAATTGATAAGTCGGTGGCTTTTTTGGAGAAGAAAAACGCAATCTCCAAAGCTTACAACAAAACCGCCAAGTTTTACGATCGAAGATACCGAAGAATTCAACGGGCGAAGCATGACTTTCTTCTACGCAATATTAGATTGAGTCCGGATGATTTTATCCTGGATGTCGGCTGCGGAACTGGGATCTTCATGGAACGAATTGGCCATATCGTGAATAAAATGATTGGTATCGATGTTTCTAAGAGAATGCTGAGGACTGCTGCTAGCCGTGTCTCTGGAGGATTCTTCGTATTGGCTGACGTAGATTCTTTGCCTTTCAGGAAAAACATATTCTCAAAAGTGTTTTCAATAACTTTGCTCCAGAATGTTCCAAATCCATTTAACTCGTTAAGAGAACTAGCGAGATTAATACGGAAAAATGGCTTTTTGGCAGTTACGGTGTTGAGGAAAAAGATGGCTGTTGAAGAGTTTCGTAAACTGCTTGAAAAGACAAAACTTGATGGAATAAAGGTTGGACAGGTACCAAAAAGTGAGGATATCTGGGGGATTGGCGTAGCCTTGTCTGCAAGTTAGGAGTAGGAACCAAGCATCTCAGGATATTAGACTCCTGTTGCTAATGTTGAATGGTTTTAGCCCCTTAGAGCAGCATCACCACAGAAATTATATTAGAGAGTTTAACATTTTAAACCTCTTTCGTGGCAAAATCTTTTGATTGGTAATCATATGATTATGGATGTGTGTTGATTGGTGAGAATCGTCATTGCTTTAGGGGGGAATATGATTCATAGGGTGACTCAGAGAGGAACAATCCAAGAACAGCTCGAAAATGCTAAAAGAATCAGTTTTGAGCTTACAAATATTGTAAGAAAGGGCTACGAGATGTTAATAACTCATGGAAATGGACCTCAGGTTGGGAACATACTGCACCAAAATGAAAGATCAAAGGACATAATACCAGCTATGCCTCTGGATGTTTGTGGCGCAGAAAGCCAGGGCATGATAGGATATATGCTACAGAATTCATTGCATAATGCATTCAGGAAATCTGGGATCGAGAAAGTACCAATAAATATCATTACCAGGGTTTTAGTTGATGAAACAGACCAAGAATTTAGAAACCCTACTAAACCCGTAGGACCTTATTATGCTGCTGAAGAAATGGATAAAATGAAAAGAGAAGGGTGGAAGTTGGTTAAAGATCCAAAAAAGGGGTACAGAAGAATTGTGCCGTCACCCTATCCAAAAGAGATAGTCGAAGGAGCCATCATTAGAAGGCTGGTGGATCTGGGTCTAACTGTTATAGCAGGCGGTGGCGGGGGTATTCCGGTAGTAGAGGAGGAAAATGGCTCGCTCAGAGGAGTCGAGGCAGTAGTGGATAAGGATTTCGTTGCAGAGAAACTCGGAGTAGAAATCGGTGCAGAGACGATTCTATTTGTCATGGATGTCGAGAAAGTTGCCATTAACTTCGGTAAACCTAATCAGCAGAATTTGGACAAGTTAAGTTTGATGGAAGCAGAAAAATACATGGATGAAGGACACTTCCCTCCGGGTAGTATGGGTCCAAAGATTAGGTCAGCGATCGATTTCTTGAAAGCCGGTGGCAAAAAAGTTGTCATTTCATCTCTTGAAACAATTGGGGATGCCCTTTTAGGTAAGGCAGGCACAACATTGTATAGAAGCTAGTCAATCGAGTCTGTCGATTAACTCAACACACACCTTCCTTGAGTCTAGAAGATTTCAAATACTTTCCAAGTATCTTTAAGGCGCAATATGGACCGCACATTGTGCAGGTTTCTCGTTCATTGATATTCTTTCTCCTGTATATCTCGTCAGCTTTTTCGGGATCTAATGCCAACCTTATGGTTTCTTCCCAATCTAAGTTTGCTCGTGCTTTTGACATAGCTATGTCTCGTTGCATAAGCGTTTCTCCACGCTTGGCAATGTCTACAGCATGAGCAGCGATCTTTGACGCGATAACTCCCTCTCTCACATCTTGGATTGTTGGAAGACCTAGGTGTTCCGACGGAGTTACGTAGCACAAGAAATCGGCTCCGGCGAAGCCTGCTAAAGCGCCACCTATTGCAGCAACTACATGATCATAGCCTGGCGCAATATCGGTAACTAGCGGTCCCAGCACATAAAAGGGTGCTCCATCGCATAAAGTCTTTTCCAGTTCCACATTGACCTTAATTTGATTAAGAGGAATGTGTCCTGGACCCTCAACCATTGTCTGAACATTCGCATCTCTTGAGCGTTTTACCAGATCCGAGATAGTTAATAATTCCTCAATCTGAGCCCAATCAGTCGCATCTTTTATGCATCCTGGACGTAAACCATCGCCAAGGCTTAATGTCAGATCGTATTCTTTTGCCAGTTCCAGTAGATAATCGAAATTAGCATAGAGTGGATTTTCCCTTTCATGATGCAATATCCAGGCAGCGTGGAATGTTCCTCCACGACTAACCATGTTAATTAAACGCGGATGCAGTACTAAGTGTTCAATTATCCGTTTTGTAACACCACAATGCACGGTAACAAAATCGATTCCATCTTTTGCGTGTTTCTCTATAGCATTGAACATATCGTTTTCAGTCATTTCAACAATGGCCCCGCTCTTATCTAATGCTTCAATAGCTGCCTGATATATCGGTACAGTTCCTACTGGGGCATCGGTTGCTCCTATGATCATCTTTCTGATTTGATCAATATTACCACCAGTGCTTAGATCCATTATGGTATCGGAACCATATTTCACAGCAACCTTGGCCTTCTCGACCTCTTCTGCAACATCTACGACGTTTTCGGACGTTCCGATGTTTGCATTAATCTTTGTGCTCATCCCTTCACCGATTCCGATAAGATTCACATTTTCATGTACCACATTGCGGACGATTACAACTCTGCCATTAGCTATCCTGCGTCTAAGGTGCTCTACCGATATCTTTTCTTTCTCTGCGATCTTTTTCATCTCTTCGGTAATTACACCACGTTTTGCAAGTTCCATAATAGTCGTCATACCGTACACCTGTGCATAGTTTAAATGAGTATCTTAAAAATGTATCAAATTCTCAGAGAACAAGTTATTCTTTTATAAATCAACATGCAAAATATTTATTAACATCAGAAGTAATTTACGGGTTATTCGGAGGCATAATGATGGAAAGACAGCCGATAAAGGTCCTAATGAAAGCGCTAAACAATCTTGTGCTTGTTAAATTAAAGAATCGCAAAGAGTTTCGAGGAAGGCTTGTTGAAATCGATGTATATATGAATCTTGTTTTGAATGGTGCTGAAGAGATCGAGGACGGAAAGCCTATTGCAAGATACGGAGAGGTGTTCATTCGAGGCAATAATATACTATTCATAAAGCCCGATGTTACGGATGTTTTAAAGGAAGAGAAGAAGTAATCATCTTGAGCATTTAGTCTTCCTTTCTGTGTTTATACTCTCTGATCATCTGGTGGAATGCCTCAGCAGTTTTCTCATATCGCCTTTCCTCTAATTCCTTTTGGGATTCAGAAATGAGTTTCTCAAATTTCCTCTTTTCCACAACTGCAAATTCTCCTACACGTCTTATATCTGAATCAGTTGCGGAGATTACGGGAATGCCTACCTCTAGGAGTTTTTCTTTTGCCAGGTGAGACATAGGCGTCATTACCATAATGGCTTTCAGACTTTTTTCGATTAATAGCTCTGCCGTTGATGACCCGCCCCCACTCGCGTCAACAAACAAAACTATGTCGCCGCGTTTTATTCCAAACGTCTCATCAACCTCACATATGCTCTTCTGAGCAAATGATTCGATGACTTTCAGAGGAATGGCGTCACCTCTTGTTTCTAGGATCTTCATGTTTCGCAGATTTGACAATTGAGTCTGTAACTCGGTTATTCGATTTTCAAGCTGCTGAATTCCGCTCTTTAATGTCTTGATTTCTGAATCGCGTATCGTAAATTCCCTCATTTTCCTCAATTCCAAAGATTCCTTGGAACGTCTTGCTTCTATTTGTTCGTTCAACCTTGAAATCTGTTCTTTAAGCTGTCTATTTTCTTCCATTAGCTGCTCATTAAGCTTTGTAAGACTCTTGATTTTGCCTCTCATTAACGCCATTCTCTTGGTAAATCGCTCCAGAGTTGCGTCATATATATCCTTTTTCTTCTCGGGCACGATAGTTGGTGATTCTTGTTTATCAATTTTGGATATCATTTGCGCTATTGCTGCTTTGATAGGAAGTCCCTGTCTAATTACCTTCGCTCCAACTTCATCAAACGACAAATTCACACCGGTCTCTTTAATGTGAGCTCTTATCTTTTCAAACATATTTCTAAAGCGAGAAAGTGCCTTAATTGCCGAGGCGAGTGCATCGCGTTGATGGGAGTTGGCAACTTTAAGGTTTTTTTCCTTTGCATATTGCTGAACGATTTCTTGTTTTTCCGCAACAGATAAGACTCTTGAAGGGAGATATAGTCGAGCTTTCAGAACATTAGCTAGTTTTTGCACAAAATCCGGAGCAGGAACAACATCCGTGGCAATTACAGTAGCAGTTCCAAAATGAGAAATCATGCGGATTATTTTGCTTCGAGAGAATATTTTTGTGCTTCGTAATGTTAGCACGTTGCCGTTAAAGTCTAGCATTGCAATTCCCGTAGTTGTTCCTGGGTCAACCCCCACAATAAGGTTTCTGCGGGGTATTGGAGAGGCCTCTTGAACAGACAGCGGGAAGAATTCAAGATTCTCTTTCTTTGTCGGAGATACTCGTACGTATATATCTGGACCTTTTTGCGATTTTATGACTCTTAGAATTCTCTCCTTTTTCGCTTGAACAATAAATCTGCTTTGATCTAGCCCAAAATCAGACTCTCTCTTCACGAAATCAAAATCTAGCTCTTCATTCTCCAGTTTTTCCTTGATTTCCTTGGTAGCTGCCAATACTAGTGCATGAAGTCTTCGTCGCCATCGTGCCTGACTCCAGCCTCCAGAACCAAGACTTCTTGCCCGAGATACCGTTATTTGGGTTTCATTCTCAAATGCCGAGACTACATATCCCACGCTCTTACCAGCAAGTTTTGCAGCAGTCCTTGCGGTGTCTAACGGAGTAGCTTTTCCGGATATTGGTATTCCATACTTGGTGGCTATCACATTCAAAGGTTGCATCCCATGAGTCGGAGAGCCAGTTACCTGCACAAAACTGGTTTTGGGTGGGAGTTTTGATAAGAATGATGTTAATTTTCTCTTGCTTGGTAAAACCTCAAGAATATTATCTGTGGCTACAATGTCTGGTTTAAGCTTGTTTATCAGTTTAAGGAGTTTTGCCAAGCTAATCTTATCTTGAACCTCAACCAGGCTGCCATTTTTCATTAAGGCAAAGGCATACTTTGGAGGGGATTTTGACAAAGGAGATTGTCCCGGAAGAATGTCGATGCCTACTATTGTCTTATCACACATCTCAGCTTTATTCCTCACTCTTTAATTCATCTTCAAGCCTTTTCAGAGGATGCAAAGCAAAGCCATCGGCTGCCACTAATTTGCTAGGATTGATGTCATAATCAGGCTATCCGGATATAATATTCTCCATGATGATTTTGAGGTCTCTTCTTTCATTATACTTTCTCATAAAATATTTTAACACATTATTAATATCTCGTTCAAGATAGAGTCTCCAATCCTTCCGGAATTTTATATCAATCCATTGACCCCAATCTATTATAAGAATGTCCGTAGTAGGGGTTATTAAAATGTTGAATTCGCTAAGGTCTCCGTGGACAACTTTCGCTTCATTGAAAGCTAATGCAATATTATCAATTATGCGATCAAGTATCTTGGAGGGTTCAGGTAGAGTTTTACACTGATGGAGTTCGCCACCTTCTATGGCACTCATAACAACGACGTGTCTTTCTTGTGCAATGGGCATAGGCACCGCAACACCAGCATCAAACAGGCGATTTAAGGCAAGGTATTCCTTCTTTGCCGTCAGTTTTGATAGACCAAACCATGATTTTGACGGACGTTTTGCAGCATAATCACGTGATCTTCTTACGTGCTTAAAGCTTGGTCTACCTATACGCAGGAATTTAACAGCAACCCTCTCCCCTTTGGGTGTTAAAGCATCGTAAACATCAGCTTCTTTGCCGATGCCGAGAGGTTTGCCAAAAGCTTCAAGCATGCCACGATCCACCAAGGCTGAGAGCGCCAAACAATCATATCCTATTACCTTCAAACTGTATCCTGTGTAAATCGTATTTTTTTGGGATACTAGCTGCAATTTGCTTAATCTATTAAATCGAAAGACTATCTCTTCATGATTCATCTCAGATAATTCTTCTATTCGCTGTAATGGTACATACTCGTACCGTTTCATTTCTCGCTCTATTACCTGCAATATCAATAGATCCTTTTTTGACAACTTCTTAACTATTTTCGCAGCCCTCAAAAATGATGACCTCTGAAGTCCTTTAATATAGCTTTTGGTTCAAAAGAGAATAAATATTTGACTTAATGCTTTTATGGGTTATATCGGAACTGATAGAGTACATTAAATCATCTAATTAAAGATGTTGGCATATTCTAAATAGTATAATATTTACGCTAATTTTTATGAGAATAGATAAATTTATAAGTAGTCATACAACAGATATTCTCGCGATTAAACTAAATAGATAATCAGCTGATTAGTGGTGGGTTGCCTATGGAGGAGATAGTCATCAAAGAGAAAGATGTTACAAAGGTTGCCAAGGCACTGGCTTCGGTAACGCGATGGGAGATACTAAAGCTTCTTAGAGATAAGAAAATGGATATAAGCAGAATTGCTGAGGCGTTAAAACAGACCGAAGCCAACATTAGTGCTCAAGTAAAGATCCTTGAAAAGGCTGGATTGATTCGATCTTACTATGAGCCTGGGGAACATGGGGTTAGAAAGGTTTGTGAGGTTGCACTGGAGCGGTTGATAATTAATGTAAAATAAGAGAAGTTACATGAGAGTTCTGAAAGTTCACTGGCCCTCATGGCTTCCCCTCAAATCTTTTTGCTGCTTCTTCGAGCGTAAGGCTATGAGCGGGTTCTTTGGATTTTCTTCTCCGAATCTTAACGAATATTGGGTAGTTTACTGCTGCCCCCACAATTAACGCCTCTCCGACAGGCAAGGTACTTATCATGTCAAGACTTTCTCGGGTAATCTGCTCAGAGGAGGCTTTTATGTGGTCTAGATCATAGGGGTTTGTTACCCGTAGAATAATATGGGTATTACACTGGCTTAATACAGTCGTTGAAAGCCTAACGGGTCTTTGGCTTATTAAACATAAAGAAGAATGGAATTTTCTCCCCTCACGAGCAACCGTTTCTATAATATTTTTTGAAATGGCAGATCCTATCTTGGCTTCTGGGCAAAATTGATGGGCTTCTTCTAGGAAAATAACAAATGGTGCAATTTCGCCTATTTTTCTCAACGAGAAAAGGCGCCACAAAATATAGGCCACAATGATCTGCTTTTTCCGCAAACTAGTAGTCTCACTAAGGTCTAAAACCAGACATTTTCCAGGTTCGATTATGTTTTTCAAATCAGGATTTTCTTCATATCCAAAAAGCCCGGTGTTTTCCAGACCGTATAGCCAACCTAAAAGGGCGTCCCTTGTTCTTACATTAATACGATCATCGGTCTCAACTGCTTTGGAAACATCGGAAATCGAAAATGGTTTACTCTCTTTATAGACATTCGATAAAATACGATCAAGTTCCCTAAGTTGAATTGGAGACGTTTGGGGCTGAAATACACCATACATGCCTGAACTAAGCAAGGGAGTCGCTATCTGAACATATGCGCTCTTCATAACATTGACCTTTTCCGAAAGATCTCCGTCCACGAAAGCAGTGTATTCACCATGTACATCTATGATGATCGACGCTATTCTTCCTTGATTTTCTTTTCGTGACAGAAGTTCCTCAACTAG
>JBHLPJ010000037.1:0-10608 GCA_048939565.1 Promethearchaeota archaeon | reverse complement strand
GAGTAGAGTTAGTTGGCCGGCATAGAGAATAAGCCACTTGTCTGAGCTTGATGGAAAGATGAGTTTGGTTTTCAGCAGATATGCAGAGATTCCTCTGGAAATCAGAGCAAAAACTTCCTCAAACTAGATAAATAATCGACACAGATTTTCTGGTTCTGTAGATCTTCCTACTGATTCTCATTCGATTCTTTTTTTGACTTCCCTATCATAGATGAGCCAGTTCTTCTCCCACTCCGGATTTTCTTCTCTCAGCATCTCCAAGACCATTCTCTTGATATCTTTCGTAGATATACCGTCTTTCACTTCAGCTTCAACCTTCTTTGCTATCTCGCGGGCAACACTCGCAGGAGCTCCACTCTTGACAGCGCTCACAACAATCTTCTCTGCGACGAAATTTTCACTTCTCCCGTCTCTCTTCTTAATTCCAACCATGAAACCACTCCTCCCATTATATGGTAGTGGTTCTATATCCTTAATAACCTTCCTTGTCAAAAGAAGATAGAACGAAATGGCAAAAAAATCTCTTGGAACATATGTTCCAAAACTTACACATTATGGGATGGAAGATCCCAGGGCCACCAGGAGGAACTTGATAAATGTGGATTTACACCTTATATGCAAAAAGCAGATATATTACCAAAGAGATGAGTCGAGTTTTGACTCAAGTTCAATCATTCTTTGATTTGGGAGACTCCGAACATGATATCGACATATATGAGATTGCAGCTGGTGAGCACGTTATCTGACGGAAGGAGGTCTTGAATATATGGTAAAAATATATCGGGATCAAGATATCGATACCCAAATTCTAATGGATAAGACAATTGCAGTGATAGGATATGGTATCCAAGGCAGAGCCCAAGCTCTAAATATTAGGGATAGTGGCTTCAATTTGATATTGGGTCTTCGCGAAGGGGGGGCTTCATGGAAAAAGGCAAAAAAAGAAGGCTTTGAGGTTCATATCATTGATGACGCTACAAAGATTGGAGATGTTATCCACATCCTGATACCTGATGAGGAGCAACCAAGAGTCTATAGTGCAAGAATAAAGGATTATCTAAAAAAAGGAAAGGCCATAAGTTTCAGTCACGGATTCAATATACACTTCAGGCGGATAATTCCTCCTGATTATGTCGATGTTGTAATGATCGCTCCGAAAGGACCTGGCGAAGCGGTTAGGGAATCTTACTTGAAAGGAACAGGATTACCTGGTCTATTTGCGGTACACCAAGATTATACTGGAAAAGGACGTGAATTGACTCTAGCCTTAAGTAAAGCTGTAGGTTTCTCGAGAGCAGGAGTCATTGAAACTACATTCAAAGAAGAAGTTGAGACAGATCTCTTTGGAGAGCAAGTTGTGCTCTGTGGCGGTGTATCTGAACTTATTAAAGCTGGTTTTGAAACTCTCGTTGAAGCGGGTTATCAGCCAGAACTTGCATATTATGAGTGTTTGTACGAGTTGAAACTAATAGTAGACTTGATTTGGAACAAAGGCATTGAAGGCATGTGGAATTCCGTGAGTAGTACTGCCGAATATGGAGGAAGAACTAGAGGTAAGATGCTCATCAATGAGCAAGTTAAGAAAGCAATGAGAGACATACTCGGAGATATTCAGACAGGACGCTATGCAGGGGAATGGATTGCTGAATTCGACTCAAACTATGGAGTTCTAGACAGACTAAGGCAACGTGAAAAAGATCATCTCATTGAAAAGGTTGGGAAGAAAATTAGGGAGCTGACTTCTGAAAAGAAATCAACAGATAAATGATGGAACCCAGAACCGATCTGGTAAATTACGGAGGACTCTAACTTCATTAGTGGTTCACAGCAGATCCCACAATTCACTCAGGCTTGTGATCCTTTGTTCGTCGGTACCGGGCGTTCTGTCTTTTCGATCAATAAGAATCGCTTTTATTCCAACGGACTTTGCACCCATAACATCCCATTTTGGATTGTCCCCTACAAAGACACAGTTCTGAGCCTTAGCATTTAGCTTCTTAAGTGCAAATTCAAAGATTCGCCTCGCAGGTTTCCGCCACCCTACATCTCTGCAGAATACGGCTGTCTCGATGTAGTCCTCTAACCTCTTTGTTCGCAACTCTTCTCTCCATAGAGTGGCAGGGCTACCCCAAGTTGTATTGGAGACAATTGCCAGAGTGAAATTGGATGATCTTAGTTCGCTGAGAGTAGACAGAGTGTCTTCGTAGTAATCCGCTCTGTCATAAATGTGGTCCATGAAATGCTTGCACATGGTCATTAAGAGGTTTTCAGATTGAACACGACTGTCAAGTTGAAAGATTCTAGCTAGTCTCTTTTCCATTGGCCTTACGCGATGATTCTTCGCTTCATAATTCTCATCTCTCACCCTCTGCCAAATATGGCTTGGGGAGACATTAAGAAGATTCTTCCGACTCAAGTAACTCTTTACATTTGAAATTGACTTTTTGAGGGTTCCAAGAAACTCGGTTCTCTTATAGTAATGGATCAGAGTGTCTCCCAGATCAAAAAGAACTATTTTCTTCATACGGACAACCTCTTTTCCAAGTCAATATAATCACGAGCATTAGTCGTCACTCCTCATCACTTGAACAAGTTTTTAATTGAAATGTAAAGTATATATAATTATTTTACGACTGAGTGAGAAGGATGATAACTATAGATTCCGAAAGGATATTCAAATTCTTAATAGATAACGGTGAAGTCCTGATTCTACAACCAGCAGCGAAAGAAGATCCAGATGAAGAATCTTTTGTAGATGTCCTCTATCGGTTTGGAAATAAGAAGCTGAAAGGTCACCTTTCCTTCATTTGTCGAGTGATTCTGGACGGGATTCACGACAATATCCTCAAAAGATATGTTGAAAAGTCAGGGTTTAAAAACATAGAAGAATGGAAGAATGAAACACGGAAGTCAAAAGAGAATAATAGAACTTGGAATCTGTTCAGATTGTGCGTTAGATGTCTTACTGAACCGCTTAGGAAGATTCTCGGTGTGCCAAAAGAGGATCGAGTAATCAGTAAGATATAATCATATTGCCACAATGAGACTCCTTTCGATAGAGTTAAAACTCCTTCCAATCTAAGGATTATCCATGATATACGAGTTTAGGTGCACTAGGTGCGAATCCCCTTCAAAAGATATCTTAGCCTACAAATGTCAGTGCGGTTCCCCATTTGAGGTTAAGCTTGGTTTTGGTTTTAACAAGAAGGGTATAGAAAAGCAAGATTACTCAATTTGGCGATATAGGAACTTCTATCCTTACTTGGATAGAAGAGAAATCGTGAGTCTTGGTGAAGGGTGGACTCATGTTGTTGAACTCAGAAAGAATCTCTATCTTAAACTAGAGTTCCTGAATCCAACAAGCTCATTTAAGGATAGGGGTTCAGCTACTCTAATCTCTGCAATTCATAGGAGGGTGAAGAAAGAAATGGGGTATATTTCCGAAGACTCCTCAGGTAACGCTGGAGCTTCGATTGCTGCCTATGCTTCAAGATCAGGCTTAAAGGCCAGGATATTTGTGCCCACCTCAGTATCGGGACAAAAGTTAAATCAAATGCTCTTCTATGGGGCCAAGGTTGAGCGAGTTGAAGGTGAAAGGGCCAAAGTTGCGATCGAGGCTCAAAAACCAGAGAATGGAAAGTTTTACGTAGGACACATATGGCATCCGATTTTCAATGATGGGGTCAGAACGCTTGCCTACGAACTGGCTGAGCAATTTGAATGGAAGTTTCCAGACTATGTTTACCTACCTGTTTCCGCTGGAACCCTGTTGCTAGGAGTAATCAGAGGATTTGAACATTTGGTGGACTCTGAACTCGCAGATGAATTTCCGACAATTGTGGCATGCCAACCAGAGAGGGTCTCACCTCTATATCACAAACTGACGAATCAACCTTTTTCATCACCCAAAGTAATCGATTCAATAGCAGATGCGTTGGTGAGCCTGGATCCACCATTCTTGGATTTAATGGTGGATAAGTTGAAAAAGATTGGGGGCAAGGCAGAAGCTGTTAGTGAAGACCAGATCTACGATGCATTTGTGGAGCTTGCCAAGAACGGATTCTATGTTGAGCCGAGTTCGGCTGTAGCTTACGCAGCCTATAAGAAACATAAAGAACTGGGACAGCTATCTGAAAGCCAGATAACTGCAATTGTGTTAACAGGAAGTGGGTTAAAAAGCAAGCTTTAGCCATACCGGAATCTATTACAGATTCAAGCAAACAGTTAATTTAGGCCTGGTGTCCGGATTGAATTGCGAGGAAATGACAAATCGATTCCTGGTTATCGAAAATCTTGTCAAAGCTGTGAAAATCATAGAATCCGATTCTAGATTCTCTCGATTGATACCAGAAGTCCGTACAAATATTGCTATGGCAATTCCTTCTCCAAGATCCAAAGAAGATATAGCTGGCGTTGAGGGCAGAATAACTGTTGTCTCGGATAGTCCTCGCGCCTGCGGTTGTGTCCGATTTGGGGCTTCGAGTCATATGGCAAGATTCCTTTTGGCCAGGATGAAGTTCGACAACAGTAAGAGAGCTGTTATAAACATCAAGAATGATCCGGAGACTTTGATGGCCGTGCAAAGAATATCTGAAGAAAAGAACCTCTTGGTCTCCAATTTCAATAGAAGCAAAGAACCAGAAGACGTAAAGAAAGTCGAAGGAAGGTCTCTAATCTGGGCAATGGATGAAGCGATTAAGAATATAGATGATAAGATCCCTGATATTATTGTAGATGCTGGTGGATTTGGACGAGAGGGATTGATAAGATTGTTTGGCAAGGATGCAATTGAGGTTGTGGGATTCATATTAAGAATCTTGGAAATTATCGGTGAGGAGAAATAAGAATAGAAACCTATTTCTAATGCAAATTCCATCTTTATTTGTGGAGGCCAGCAATTTTGGAAATACTGGAGAAAGCAGGAGCTGATGAAAGAATAATCAAAGCTCTCCGGGATGAAGGAATAGAGGAATTACGTCCACTGCAAATTAAAACAATCAAATCTGGCCTTCTAAGAGGAAGCAGTATATTGGTCACGTCACCATCGGCGAGTGGAAAAACTCTCGTTGGAGAACTTGCCGCTCTTCAAATGACTCTTACGGCTCCTAAAGCTAAGGTAATCTATCTGACCCCTCTAAGAACTCTTGCACAGGAAAAGTATAATGAGTTCAAAAGAAAATATACAAAATTAGGATTGGAAATAGCATCTGGCGAAGATAATAAGGATTTCATCGAGCCAGCGAATATTATTATCCTAACGTTTGAGCAATTTGACAGGTTTCTGAGAGAAAACCCTCGGTGGATAAAAAGTATTGTCACCGCCATAATTGACGAAACCTACGTGTTGGGTGACAAAACATGCGGGATTCTGCTTGAGAGTATCATCATCCGCCTTCGGGATAGGCTCCCCAAACTCCAACTTGTATGTCTGAGTTCAAATATTGGAAACCCTTACGAGTTGGCAAAATGGCTTGAATGCACACCAATAGACATTACAGATCCTCCTGTTCCAATTGAATTGAGTGTTATCTCAACCTCGAATAAAGCCGAGTCTATTGTTACGCTTTCTTCAAACATGGTGGAGCAGGGAGGTCAAGTTCTTGTATATCTGGCAAACCGGAAAGAGGCCGAGAATACGACAACCATTTTGAAAAACGCAATAGGCTCTCAGCTGAGTCAAGAAGAGAATGAAAAGGCAAAGAAGTTGTCTGAGGAATTTCAGGACAGAATTAGCTATTCGTCAAGGCTGCTGGCCGATTTTGTGTTGGATGGTTTGGCCTATCATCACGAGGGTCTTTCCACAGATGAACGCGAAAGCATCGAGGAAGGGTTTAGAGAAGGATTGATTAAGGTCGTAACATGCCCAACATCGTTAGGCTCCAGCATCAATACGCCTGCCAGACTCGTTATCCTAAAAGATACCTCGTCCATACTCTCTTCTTGGAAAGATGTTTCTTCGGTTCCCATAATCGTTGAGCTGAGTCCAAATAGTGTCCACTGGATCTTGAGTAGAGCTGGAAAGCCGAAATACGATATCAAAGGATATGGAATAATATTGGCTTCGGACAAATATGAGCAAAACTTGATCATCGATCGGTACTTCAGAAGAGATCGAGAAGGGAAGTTGCATCCCAAATATAATGACGTTGAAAGCAGCATTGGTGATGAAGAATCACTTCAAGAAATCGGTCTGCTAGGAATATGCGAACTCCAGGGCGCATCTGAGGAGCAGATAGTCGATTTTTTCAGGAAGACATTCTGGTGGTTTAGAAGACGTAGAGAAGGCAAACCTATCAAAGAATTGGCCAGATTGGGCAGAACCGACATTGATGAGATATTCAAAAAACATTCAGATCAATCTGTTCGACGAAGAGCTGCATTAATTCCAGATAGGAATGTTGTGATCGCGGATCCGCTTCCTGACAAAATTCAAGCCAAGATCAGAAGCACAAGCAAGAAGCTCCACTACTCCGTCGTTTTTGATACATCAAATGGACCCTCCTGTGGCTGTGAACATTGGAAGTTCAAGGGTAGACTTGAAAGAAAAATGTGCAAACACCTTGCCAAACTAGCCCGTTTGGCGATAGGAGATAAGGAAACGAGGGATTACGCCATAAGTATAATCGCACGATCTCTCGGATGCCAGACTGTCCTTGATTATTTAATCGGGTCCAACCACATCGAGGAAAAAGAAGGCTTCTATAAATGTACTGATTTTGGCAACATAACATCAAAACTCGGGATAAGTCCCAGTCTAGCTGCTCAGATAAAGAACAAAATCGTTTCAAAAAAAGTCAAATCGCCTGAAAAGATTCTTTTTCTGGCTATTGAATTGGCTAAGGAAAACCTACGGGATTTCATACCTATGGAAAAGGATGTCTTTGAATTTATCTCGAATAGAATTCGAGGGAAGGATGTTTCTCCCTATACTGTTGATCTTGGGGATCTGAAACATGTTCTAAGTCAAATTGACAGAATACTGAAGGGAATTAGTGGCATCTCCTCGATTCTTGAAGAAAAGATGCTGGCGGATACCGTGGTTGAATTGGAGAAAAAATTGTCAGGATTGGTTTAGGTTTTTCATTTTGTAGTTGCGAATTCTTTCAGCCTTTTTTCGAAAATTGTCCTTCCAGGGAATCCCATCGCACTAGCATAGGTATTAAACTCTATGGCTGATTTTCCTTTTTCTATGGCCAGCTCCTGTAGATGTCTCAATGATTCTCCACCAATGCTGTACACCGGTGCGTACCCCACATATGCCAAGAAGAAGAAAGTCTGGTCATATATCGCCTTCTTGCTTAGTCCGGTCTCTTTCTCAGCCCACTCGAGGAACTCGGTTATCGTCTGCTTGCCCATGTTTATTCTCGAATCAAATATCGCCCTCAGGAATCTTATGAACCTCCACTCCAGCATAACAAACTCATTCTCCAGAATAGTTGTCTTTGGATCCACTCCTTTTGATAGAGCATCCAAGAAATCTTTCTCTTCTGGAGTCATTCTTCTTTTGGTCATACTCTTCAACATTTTTACAAACTCAAATTCTCTATAGAATGAAATGGCATCACTGATTTGATAATGTAGGTATGAGTCCAACAATTCAACCAATTTTGGCTTGGCTCCAAATCCAGTGGCAGAATTAGAGAAGTTGACACAGTGACCATATTCTTCATGGAGAAGTGACTGCATCAGATCCACAGAGCTGGATGGCGGTGATCTCTTTTCGTCAGTAGTTACGAAGAAGATATTGAATGGTTTATCAGTAAGAGAATCAAAGGTATTCATTGCCGCTGTTGGGATGAAGGGAACCAGATAGGAGGGTGTTTCAATTATCCGAGTATCATATTTCGGTGTTATCCTAACTATATTCTTGTCGAATACTTTCCTTGCTTTCTCGCGCATCTTTAGTATCCAATCCAGGACCTCAGATTTCGGAACATTACGTTTTTCTGTAAGTGCTTTTGCCACAGCTTCCGGAGTAGCTTCGCATTTGTGAATTACTGATAGTTTGCCTACAATTTCTTTCAAGGCCGGCAATTCTCTTCTAAGCCAACCAAGAGCCTTCTTTTCTACCTCTTCTGGGGTTTCGGGATAGTCGAATTCTTTGGCCAAAATGCCGGGATAAACCCTTTTATGACCAATGTCTCCACCCTTTTCCTTAAGTATGGGAAATATCTCTGTGAAATCCCCTTCCTTAATGCCTTCAACAAGAAAACTGCTGACATATGACTTGACATCTTCCTTAAGGCCATTAAATGCTTCCTTCAATTCAGGATCATTGGTTTCCTCAGACATTACTTCCAGAATTCCCTTGAGTCCGTTGCACTTCATGCATGTTAGGATTCTTATTTCAACTGGCCATTCCTTGGGGGCAAATCTCTCTTTTGAAACCATCAATGACTTTCTCGAAAGGTCCACAAGAGACATCATGTGGTCTCGTTGGATTCCCTCCTTCACCATGTGATAGAAGAACACGTTAGTTGCATTGGATGGAATCATATATGGTTCATGGTAACGGAAATTGATAGATTGTTCCAGAGACTCCAAGAATTTTGTCTGTATCTCATCTTCTGCTTCTTTCTTAAGCTCTGTTAGCTTTTTTTTCAATTTTTCAATATTCTCCTCCGTCGGTACGAGCATCTTTCCAGCGTACTTCGAAAGACCTGCTTGATATGCACCTATGGGCCACAGTTCTTTCCAGAATTCGAATATTTTCCTTTCAACAGAACTAAGCTCCTTGAGTAGCGGATTGGTTATCTCACTCAATTTTCCTCTTCCTCACTCCAGATTTTATGATTCAAGCTTTTATAAGAACATTCATATAAAGCTGTGGGATAATCTCTTATTATCGTGTTTAAATTGCCATAGACATGTTTTGGCTGCAGGTAGTCGGATAAATCATTGTCAAATTGCTCGAGGCAACTGCTTTGAAGCTTGATGAGTTAAAAAGAATATGGATGACCCAAAATGGTGCCAAAGAGCTGATAGAGATATATAAAGAAGACCGCGGAAGATACATTGAATACCTGTATCATGTCATTTTTTCCGTTAAGACCAAAGAGTACGGTCGACATGCAGGTCTTCGGATAAGAGTGGATCCCAGAACACTTGATGTTCTAGAACATGATGTATTTGACAGACTCGGCTATTAGGGATTTTCCTATTATTTAAAGAATCGAAATTCTCGACACCATCTTAAGAGTATTATGAGATGAATCTTGCCTCAGTACGCCTGCTTTTTAGTCTCTCACTGCTGTTGCTTTCTCTTCTTGGATTTTCGAATTGCGCTATCTGTTGCACTACTCTCAAGCCTAACCAAAAGACGCTCATTACCTTTCACCGAAGCCCTTTTCAGTGATGAAACCATGCCCGTTACGGTATTGTAAATCATTTTGGAAACGAATGGCTGAAGGGGAATCTCTTTGCCGTTAACTTCTATTCTAGCATTCAGCTCTTCCTGCCCGCTTACTACACTGCAATCATCAACCTTTGCCCTGCCTTTATGGATCTCCCTGGCAAAATTCAGACAAGACTCTGATCCACACTTTCCGCAATCTAACATCGGAAGTTTTGAAAGAATATCAAAGACGTCCTTCTCTTCTTTCAGGAAATTACGTGTTTTTTCAGATATGTCATCTTTTGCGACATCTATAGTTTGAATCTGATTACCCATTGGATTGATGCTGTATATGCCAAGGATTTTTCCCTCTGCATTCTTGCCAAAGAATTCATATTCATCTCTATTCTTGACAAGCACTATTTTGGCTATCTCTTTATCACTTAGTATCCATCTAGAGAACCCCTCAAGGATTAGCAGGTCTGAGTCTTCTGCAGCAAACCTAAGAATCTCTCCAACAGAGAATTGGTCACTCGCTCTTTTCGTAATCATCGCAATCTCATTTTCTGAAACGCAGAAAACAGGGTTTGCCCCGGCCCTTCTGTGTCTCCAAGTATCAGTTCCTTCCGAATCAACGGAAAACTTCTTCTCAGAAACATGTTTTGCCGTCATGACCTTATATCCTAGGTCATTCAGGTCTGAGACGATATATTCCACCACAGATGTTTTTCCAGTATTTTTTCTTCCAATTACGGCTAATATTGGGGTGATCATATTGATTCCCCCCTTAACATCATTTTGACTACATTGCATCCGACCTGAACATTAAGGGCGTCTGCTATAACCTTGCACTTTACTCTTAATAAGAAGAACCTATCGTATGCCGAATCCCCGGCAAGTGCTTCGAAGTTTCCTTGACCCTTACTTATGAGAAAATCAGCGCTATTTAGAAGCTCTTGGAAAGAGGCAGATATTTCACTCCTAAGGGGGCCAACAGCGTCAGTCCCTGTCGTGGTGACCCTAATGATCTCAGTTAGTCCGACTTGTACTGCATCATCATACGTTGCGTCGTTGACAATGGCTCCTCCCCTGACCGCTGCAATAATATCCACATTAAATCGTTTGAGTTCTTTCATAAGCAGTTTATCAAAAACAATCTCACCCGCATTATCGGTCAAGTACAAAATTCTTCCTCCGCGCTTTGCCCTTTCCAGCAGTTCCTGAGAATCATCAATGCAAAGACCTTCATAGGCAATTGACCTAACAACATCCTT
>JBHLPJ010000152.1:0-3369 GCA_048939565.1 Promethearchaeota archaeon | reverse complement strand
AGAAATAGCAATCTATATAAATGGCGTGAGAGTGATTGAGGCTGAAACGACCCAAGCTGCGGTCAGCAGATTTCTGAAACTGACGAATGAGAAATACAATGTTAGAGTTGAACATGAGTTTAGCGTTCCTATTGGATATGGATATGGAGCAAGTGGGGCCGGAGCCCTGGGTGCGATAGTTGCTCTAAGTGCAGCAACGGGTTATGGCCTGACCGCAAATAAAATTGGAGAAATTGCACATATTGCAGAGATAGAGTGTAAGACTGGATTAGGAACAGTAGGAACGGAGCTGCTGGGGGGATTTACTATATCCCTGAAAGGAGGAGCTCCTGGTTTCAATGTCATAGATAGAATCATAGCTCCCCCTGACTTGAAGATCATATCTGGGTTTCACGGTCCAATCTTAACAAAGACCGTTTTATCAAATCCAGAAAAGAAAATGGAGATAAACAAATCAGGCAAACTGGCAATGAGCAAGTTGTTGGCAAACCCCACGGTGAAGGAATTTGTCCCTATTTCTCGAGTGTTTGCAGAAAACTGTGGTCTGATGACTGAGAAGGTCAATGAAGCTCTAGTTGAGTTGGACAAGGTCTCCCCGTGGGGCGCAAGCATGAATATGATCGGAGAAGCTGTATTCACAATAGCCAGAGAAAAGCATCTACCCATTATTAGAGATCAACTTATATCCTTCAGTAGTGAGAAGAATATTCTTATAGCAGATTTGAACAAGACTGGAGCAAGACTAATCTAAATGACGAATAGTCCAATGGTTGGTGATACTTTGGTTCTGAGATCATTCAAAGGAGTATTCCCACTTGTTCATCCAACAGCCTATGTTGATAAGACAGCAGTTGTTATTGGGAATGTGAAAGTAGGTGAGTTGAGCAGTGTGTGGCCAAATGCCGTTATACGTGGAGACATAGGCAGTATTGAAGTTGGGAGAGGCTCAAGCATACAGGATAATGTCAGTATTCACACTGATATGAGATATGGCGTCAAAATAGGAGATTATGTTGTTGTTGGGCATAATTGCGTTCTTCACGGGTGTGAAGTCGGAGACTATGTTGTAGTCGGAATGGGAGCAATTCTTATGAACGGTGTTGAAGTTGGCAGTGAATCGGTAATAGGGGCAGGATCTGTTGTAACAGAAGACAGCAAGATCCCTGAAAGAAGTCTGGTTTTAGGTATTCCTGGAAAGACAGTTAAGAAAATAGATGATTTGACTGTGAATCGTATAAGAAGAGCTTCTGAAATCTATGTTGATCTGGTGAAGCACCATAAGGTTAGTGAGGAGAAACTGTGACTTCTGCAATCCAAGCATTAATCCTTTTTTGGATGCAAAAAGTTATATTAGCACGAAGTATTCTATGAGCAATGAGCAACTGGCGAGGGTGCGGAATGTTCGGAGACCATACATCAAAATCAATTATTGGAACAAAGACCAAAGAGCTCCAAGGGAAAAAGATAGCTCTATGCATAACCGGAAGCGTCGCTGCGATACAATGCTCCATCATTGCGAGAGAGCTTATGAGATGTGGAGCAGAGGTCTTCGGCGTCATGTCGTTTAATGCTAGAAAGCTTATTACACCTGAGCTTATCGAGTGGGCTACCGGAAACCCGGTTATCACCGAACTCACAGGAAAAGTAGAGCATGTTACTTTGGCAGGGGATCATCCAGACAGGTGTGATCTAGTTCTAGTTGCCCCTGCAACTGCAAATACAATGAGCAAAATGGCTCACGCTGTCGACGATACTCCAGTTACAACGGTTGTTTCCACAGCAATAGGCAGCGGAATTCCAATAGTTGTGGTTCCGGCAATGCACGAGAGCCTATACCATCATCCGACAGTCCGAGACAACATTGAGAGACTTGAAGAACTGGGAGTAGATTTCGTTGGACCAAGATTTGAAGAGGGAAAGGCAAAGATTGCTCATGTAGATGATATCATAGAACGAGTGATCAACCGTTTGACATATAGAAAAGATCTGACTGATCGCCGTGTCTTGGTTACTGCTGGAGCTACGAGAGAATACATTGATGGAATACGGTTCTTGAGCAATCCGAGCTCAGGTAGAATGGGAATTGAATTGGCAAAAATGGCCAAGACCAGAGGGGCAAAAGTCTGTCTGATATACGGTATTGTTACTGTGGAGCTGCCAAGTGGAATCAAGCTCATTCATGTTGGAAACACCAAGGAGATGGTCGACGCCGTGATTTCAGAACTCAAGAATAACAACTACGATGTTATGGTTCATCCTGCTGCTGTTTCAGATTATGGACCGGAAGATAAGATTAATGGAAAGCTTCCCTCAAACATGAAGAACTTAACGATTAAACTGAAGCCGCTTCCCAAGATCGTTTGTAAAGCCAGGGAAACATCAGCGGGCATGTTTCTCGTTGGATTCAAAGCAGAATACGATGTGACCGAGAAGGAACTGATTGAGAATGCATACAAACGTCTCCAGGAGACTGGGATGGATCTTATAGTCGCAAATGATGTGGCCAAAGATAATATTGGTTTTGCTACTGAGACTAATGAAGTTTATGTCATTGATCCTGAAAGAAATGTCACCCACATTCCCCTTTGTCATAAAAAGGAAGTGGCATCAAAAGTATTTGACATAATACTTTCCAAATTGGAAAACACGTAACTCTCTTGTTTATCTGTGAGGCATTAATTACTATATCTCCCATCTCGAAAAAAAGACGACCTCTTCTATTGATCAATTCCGGATTTCCTGGATCTTTGCTTTTCGTATGTTAGAAAGTCCTTAGGCGATAATAGAGACAATAATAAGAATTCAGTCTGGAATAGAACTAATTTTAAATCTTATAGTGAGTATGTTATGTATGAGCGTGGGACTTCACAATGAAGTTATATCGTCTGTACATAATCTATCGTGATGGACGAAGTATTATCCACAAGGAATTCACAGCTTCCTCCTTAGATGAAACAATTACAAGTGGATTTTTGAGTGCACTGAATGATTTTGCCAAGGAGGCTTTACCTTCTGAGGAACCTCTGAAGGTCATAGAGAAAGGAGATATAAAAGTTATATTCGTAAATAGCCCGTATATCAGAATGGTGCTCATATGTGAAGCAAAGAATGACTCAGAGGTCGTGTTTGCTAAGAACCAGATGGAATATCTTCTCGAAAGAATCCAGAAGAAGTATTCAAAATATCTACCAGAGTGGGATGGGAATCTCAAAAGCTTTGGGGGATTGAAAAAGCTTATTGAGAATGTATTCAAAGAACTGATCAAAGTTGCTACATCACCATCTTATGAAGAATTACTAAAAAGCGCAGGTAAATACTATTATTCAGTCGATGGATCAGGAAGAATCATATATGACGTCTTTTACAGGA
>JBHLPJ010000151.1:0-3384 GCA_048939565.1 Promethearchaeota archaeon | reverse complement strand
TGACCTTTATTGGAATGACTTATTATAGTTACTCCGAGAGGGGGAATAGAACCAAGACAGGAGACACTAACAGATAAGGATTCTGGGTCTTCTCAGAATAACAGTAGGAGTTAACCTTTTATTATAAATCATTATGTCCAGTTAAAAGGAGAAGAATTATGTTTCTTTTCAAGAGAGAACAGAAAATCATCGAGATAGACGGGATTAGGATTGGTGGTCAACCTGGACAGCTCCCGACAGTTCTAGTTGGAAGTATTTTCTATAATGGGATGAAACAGGTAAAAAACCACAAGAAGGGGATTTTCGAGCGGGACAAGATTGAGAATTATATCAGAAAGGCAGACAGTCTGTCGGCAAAGACCGGTAATCCCCATTTTCTCGATGTTGTTGCCTCTTCTCCCGAAGCTATGGTTAATTATTTAGGGTTTGTCTCTGAGATTACACAGACCCCGTTTCTTATCGATGGGGCTACTAAGGATGTGAGGATTGCTGGAGCAAGATATGTAAACGAGGCAGGGCTTGTTGATAGGGCAATCTGGAACTCAATTTCTCTTGAGACAACAAAAAGCGAATTAGCCAGTCTTAAGGAGTATGGAATAAAATCAGCCATTCTTCTTGCATTCAACCCCCTCAATTACAAACCAGAGGGGAGAATCGAGGTTCTTATAGGATTACTTGAACAAGCAGAGAGGCATGGAATTAAGAACACACTTATCGATACCACAGTACTTGACATGCCAAGCATAGGATTCGCAGCTCAAGCAATACGTGTAGTAAAAGAGATATACGGATTGCCAAGCGGGTGTGCTCCTGCAAATGCAACATATATTTGGAAGAAAAAGCAACAGGACTTCTTGGTAGGGGCGTTTAAATCATGTGATTCTGCAACACATACATTCCTTGAAGCAATGGCTGCTGACTTTATAATATATGGGCCAATTAGATCTTCCAGACGTGTCTTTAAGGTCTCGGCCATGACCGATGCTTTGATTGCCCACTACATGAAACAATTCGTTGAGCCCTTAACAAAAAACCATCCGTTCTATAAAATATTCTGAAGCATTACCAAATAATATTGTACATCTAAATGGATGGGGGAGAGCCAAAACTAGGTGATTTATGATGGATAGATTCACTTCATGGTGCGCTATTTTCACTGCAGGATTGACCTTAATAGGTCTTGGATCCACGTTCATTAAGGGAGTTCTTATTCCGGCACCTGTTATAAGCATAGGGGATTTCATAGATCTTGCCCTAATGGCTCCTTTTCTTGCTGTTTCCTCCTACCTGCTGTACAGGATAATCGGAAGTACCTCAGTTTTATCCAAAACCAGGAAGAGAATGTTGGAATTGTTAATGATCTTATCCTTCTTCCTCTTATTTCAAGGACATGGAATTCATTTTGCAGCAAACTCGATTCACAACCTAATTGATCAAGGAGGAGTCATAGTTCCGCCCGATATTTTCAATCTTATTTATTTTTACGATGAGATCCTAGGACACAAAATCTCATATTTTGGTCTTTTTGGACTTATAACATCGGGAATATTATTAGGATTTACTCACGCCCCCAGAGAGGTCTCAAGACCGGAAATCATGGTAATAGGAGGTTTAGGTCTGTTCCTGGGCTTGAGTCTGTCCATAGCCTTTATAGAAGGACAAAGTATCATAGAATTGCTTATATTGGCGGCTCTTACTATTGCTGGAATAATTTTGCACACCAGAAATCGGAAACTTTCATTCAGAGAAATCCCCTATGGAACATTCATTCTGATTTCGATGATTTCCATGATAATAGTCTCTCTGTTGTACGCTTCCGTATTCGGAGGGTTTATCCAGCCTTCCGAGCTGCTGGGATAGATATTTTGAGTCAGAATGCAAAACGAAGATTCATACTTCTTCAGAAGGAAGATTGGATAAATCAAATTTTGAAAACAGTAAATTTCTTATTTCAGAACATGCTAGGTATTAGTGGCAATGAAGATAGATACCTCCGCGACCTAAAGGGATGAAGCACCCAGGGGTATCTGAGCCATATTTTACGAATTCCTACTTCATAAGTTTGGGGCTTCTGCAAATTAGAGCAAATACGGTCTTTTTCCAAACAGGATTTAGAAGATTAATCGTCGGACGAACAAATCTAACTTTTATCAATATAAAAAAATAAGAGAGTAGATTTCGATTCAGACTACTCTTCATATGACGGTTCAAGCTCAGGCGGTATTTGCCCGCTAAAGACTTGTCGGGTTAGTTCGAGTGGTGGAAGTGGTTCTCTGGTGAAACCAAAACTAGTGGGTTTTGATGGTTTTACCTCTCTTCTGGAAATTAGATAAAACTGTATAAATGTGTCTTGATGGATTAGTGTGATTCCACGCCATTTATTGTCTTCGGTGATAAACTTCACAACATGACCAAGTCCTAATCCACTCTTGCTATCAAATTTGAACTCGATATTCTTCATCGCATCCAATATTCTATCGTCATGGTACTTTTGTTTTTCTTTGCCATCTTTGCTTTTGACTGTCATCATTTCGATGATGAAAGGTTTCAAAACCTCTTCATGCAAATCGCCCCACGCACCAGGAGAGCTATAGAATTCCATGGCAACTAACTTTCCATCAAGTAGAACAGCTATGCCACATTGTCCATCCACTTTCTTGAACTTCCCAAGGTATTTCTCAATCTCCTTCTCTTTTGCCTTTGCTATATCTAGGTAGCTACTGGTCGGTGCCTTGTCCCTTGAAACTTCAAGATTCTCTCTTAATCCCTCAACACTTGCCCAAATTGAACTCTGAGATTCAAGCCCTTCGGAGAGTGCATGAAAGGCAACTGACTGAGGAAGATTAGCACTTCCACTAGTGAAGTTCCTACCAGTCTCTCTAGCCCTGGGGCTCCATCTGCCCTGTTCTACGCAACGCGAAGGGATATTAATTTCATAAGCCTTCCCAACTTCGTGGGGTTTCTTTGGTTTAGGATTAGATCGTTTTACTGCAGGTATCAGAATGGGCTCATATATGGTTCGATCTTGCTTTCCTCCAGTAACCGTTATGCCAAAAGGTATCAGGATGGGCTGGCTTCCTTTGTTTTGGACTTTTAGCTGCGCAACTGTGCCCGTTTCCAGTATTTCTGCAACACCCTGCTCTTGAGCTTGGGATATTGTGAGATATTCTTGATAAAAGCTCTTGAGTATTATTGGGACAACTATCATATTCTTTGCTTTTTGAGGTTTTTCCAGTTTAATGAAATTTGCCGGATTATCCATGAAATTTTCAACCAATAGTACAGAGGAATTTTTTTCTGTCAATCTTTACCCCCCTTGATTATTTCATTTTTGAAACGCGTAATCGGTTACTTATTAGTGAAAATATTACCTATTAAACTTTT
>JBHLPJ010000036.1:0-10827 GCA_048939565.1 Promethearchaeota archaeon | reverse complement strand
CTCCAATAGGTACTACCTTTGACGTGCAATTTTCATTGACTACAAAAACAGGCTCGCTATAATCAAGGCTTTTTCCAGAGCCCGTTACTCCTAGGAGGACATTCTGTCTTAGCCCCTTTTTTATACCGCTAACTAGCTTCTCAATAGCCTTTGGTTGATCACCTCGGGGCTCAAATTCTGATTTCAGTTCGAATGTCATCTTAATTCCACATATGAAAGAGATTACGATTCTTGATTATAGTTTTCCCTATTTCAAAATTATGATATTGAATAAAAAGCTGTTTTTCTATCCTCAAAAATGTCATTTAGAGGTGTTATGGCTTTGTCTCTTGACAATCTAACGTCTATTTCGGAGATTCCGACTTCTTCTTTGTTCTCACTCGCTCTCATTAATAGCTCCATTTTTGGACTAGTTATTTGATTCATTCCGGTGAAGTTGAACTTGTTTCCATTCCTATCTTCGATTCCTATTCGATTAGCTGTAACAGTGTAAACTCTGTTCTCTACCGACCGAGTAAGCATTGCACGTTGAGCGTATGGAAAGAGTAGGTTCGATGGGTGGCATATCAGATCCGCACCTTTCAATGCAAGGGTTCTAATAGCCTCAGGAAATATCCAGTCAAAACAGATAATGATTCCAATCCTGGCATCCTCTATTGTGGATATTCTGAAATCGATATCGCCGGGGTCAAACCAATTCTTCTCTTTGTAAAACAGGTGGATTTTTCTGTACTTCATAAACAAGCCTTCGGGACCCACAGCAATTGCTGAATTGAAAATCCTTGATTTGTCTTTTTCAGCTAATCCTGCGACGATATGTGTGTCTTTCCTTTTAGCTAGGTTCATCAGTCTTTGTGTAGTGTCTCCTTCTGGAATTTCCTCCGCCAAAAGATGGACTTCCTTCTTATCTACAAAGGCATATCCTGTGCTGAAAAGCTCTGGCAGGACATAGAGATTGGCATATTCGCTCTGAATAATCATTTCCGATGCTTTTTCTATGTTCTTCATCTTATCGCCGAATACTGGGTTTGTCTGAACATAAGCAACCTTGAACAATTTCTTTCTCCTCCCGCTCGAATTTTGGAGTATATCGTACTTTGTTTTTCCGGAATATAACTTTGCTTCAAAAAACGAAAGGTTTATCTAAGGTGTGATACGATTAGGCGGGTAAGATTTGACAACGGTGACCGGGAAATGGCAGGAAAGCCCATCGCTACCATAGTTTCGGCTGGAATGAGCAAGTTTGGCAGAAGGGAAGGATTTTATTGGCGTGAATTATTCTTAGAAGCGTTCAAAGAAGCCCTTGAAAGATGTCCAACCTTGGATCCTAAAACCGATATTAAGGCCACCTTCTTAGGCATGATGTCTGAGGGGTTTGAACGTCAAGGGCATGCTGGGGCTACAGCAAATACATGGGCAGGTTTGCTGCCCAAGGCAGCCATTAGAACTGAAGCTGCTTGCGCCTCTGCAGGTGCTGCGATAAGATTTGGCGTGGCCACTATCGCTGCCGGTTTTTATGATATAGTTCTTGCAGGCGGAGCAGAGAAGATGACAAATTTGAGCACACCAGAAGCCACAGAACTAATTAATACTGCAGATGATTTTCACTTTGATCAGTGGAGCGGACTTACATTTCCAGGGTTTTTCGCATTAATGGCAGCAGCTCACATGCACAAGTACAAGACTACTGAGGAGGATTTGGCTAGAATCTCCGTAAAAAGCCACAGAAGCGGCGTACTGAACCCGAAAGCCCACTTCCGAAAACTCATAACACTGGAAAAAGCCCTTGGATCTCCCGTAGTTTCATGGCCGCTAAAACTCTACGACTGCTGCCCAATTACAGATGGTTCTGCATTACTCATAATAACAAAGCCTGAGATCGCCAGGAGGTTTACTGACACGCCGATTGACATAATCGGACAAGGATTTGCGTGTGACAGTATTTTGGCATTTGAGAAAGACTATGAAACCGTAACTTTTAGGGCAAATGTTGAGGCAGGTAGAGAAGCCTATGCTACAGCGAACATAGAACCAAAAGATGTAGATGTTGCCGAGGTTCATGACTGCTTTACGATCTCCGAACTCATGGCTTACGAGGATTTGGGCTTTTGTGAGAAAGGAGAAGGAGCTGCTCTGATAAGGGAAGGAGTAGTAGAATTGGGTGGAAAGAAGCCGGTTAATCCCAGCGGTGGGCTTAAGTGTAAAGGACATCCGGTCGGTGCAACCGGTGCAGCCCAGCTCTACGAAATCTATTTACAGCTTATTGGCCAAGCTGACGGAAGACAAGTTTCTGGAGCCGAAGTGGGACTTGCCCATAACCTTGGTGGGCCAGGGGCAAGTTCGGTGGTAACGATCTGTAAAAGAGGGGATTAGCCATGACGAAGGAAGAAACTCAAGAACAACCATTTACAATAGATCAGTTTTACAGCTTCTGTGAAAAGGGTAAACTGATGGCTTCCAAATGCAGGGATTGTGGTAAGACAATACTACCGCCCAGACCGTTATGTCCTCATTGCTATTCTGATAATTTGGAGTGGACCGAACTTAAGGGAGAAGGAACTATTGTTACATATACTGCAATTCACGTGGCACCACCAGAATTCGAAGACCTAGTGCCATATATCATAGGTGTCGTTAAACTTGATGAGGGTTTGCCATTTATAGGCATGATAAAAACTGATAACTTCGACGAGGTAAAAGTAGGGACAAGAGTGTCAATTGCATGTAAAGTTGGCATGAAAGAGACGTGGCCATCCAGACCCAGAATAGTTTTTAATATCATTTCTTAAGAACTCTGCACCTTGTAATGAGAGGTAAGTTAACACCTCGTAAATGTTTACTCTGTTATATAAGGAAAATTCACTGTGGTAGAACGAATACTTTTCTTTGTTAGAACATATGTTCTAATGGATTTGACATAATTGATTCATCTGTCACATTAGTGAAGTTTGGTTTCTGCCATCGCTGTTAGGCATGCTGCGTTTACCTGTAATGTGGATCGGCATTTAACAAAATCTATGAATTCGATTTTATCCTTAGCTGTATGGTAATAGGGATGGATCGGAGGATATTCGAATATCCACATAGCAGGGACGCCGCGTGCATTAAAGGGAGCATAATCACTGAACGAAATTGATAGGTCGCTAGTATAATGAACCGGCCATTTCAATTGGGATGCTTTTTCTATTGCCATTTCCATGGCCTGATTGTTTGCCCAGATGGTATTATTCGGGCAGAGGGACGTACTCACCGTGTCAAGAGTCACCATACCGCGACAATTGTTTTTTATTTCTTTCTCTCGCTTTCTTACAAAGCTCTCTGAGCCCCATAACCCTACTTCTTCGCAACCAAATGCCACAAACATTATCGTGCGTTCAGAACTCAAATTACTAAATGCTCTAGCAAAATCTAAAACTCCGACAACTCCAGTTCCATTATCCCAGATTCCTGTTCCTTCTAACTGTGTATCATAATGACCTCCGACAACCACAGATTCCTCCATCCTGCCTTTACCGTTTTGAACCCCTACCACGTTTTTTGATTCTGATTTGTTGTATTTTCCTTCATGTGTGATTTTTGCTTCCACGTTTCCTCTGTTCTTTAAGAGCAGGATTTTGTTGCCAGCTCCCCTGGATATCATCACACCTGGAATTTTTCTCTTATGTTTTTCAGGATTCGAAATCGCTGGAGGATACAGTTTGCCAACACAATTTCTTATTAGTGATTCTGGGGCATTTGAAACAGCGATTAAAGCAATGCCGCCTCGTTCCTCAACCAGTGGTGTAATCTCAAAAGGAATATCGGTTGTCGCCATGACAATCTTGTCTCCTATCTCGATACCCTGTTCATCAATTGACCTAAACTCCTCGGGACTGCCGCTTCCCACATAAACTACTTCTCCAGAAACAGATGCATTTTCGGTATAAGACATTGGCCTACATACTATTTTATCGGTTACAGGCGATTTCAGATCAAGCTCAAATCTAACCGGCTCATATTGAAGGAACTCAAACTCATCTAGGAAGACATCGTCAAGGGCCAAGCTTTTGAGGTAAGAATATATGTATTCTTGAGCTTTTGATTCACCTTCAGATCCAGGCCATCTGTTGCCAATTCTCTCGAGTTCTGAAAGATGTTTATATAATTCAGATAAGGAAATGGAAGGATGTAGTTCAACCATGCTTTTGCTCTCCTTGGATTTTTGATATAATTGAACACTCATGGTAAAAATAGTTATTGTCTAGAGCCCGATCAGAGCCCAGCGAATTCGATCCTTTATTGCTATAGGGCTTCAGATGATTATGAAGAACATTATGTAGGAGGCTAGTAGAAGCGACCCCCCTATTTTTGAAATTTCACCTCTCATGAGAAAACGCCAGAAAATGATGGTTGTGATCAACAGAAATGGTAGAATTTCTGAAAAGATGGTTATATCAACTGTAAAAGGTGAAGTGATCAGAACTAATCCCAACACAAAAGTCAGATTCATGAGATTGGACCCGACAATATCTCCCAAGGCCATTTGAACACGTCCTCGTCTAACAGCTGTAAGGTCAAGAACGAGCTCTGGCAGAGACGTACCCAATGAAACTATTTTCGCCCCAATTAATATCTGAGGAACGCCCAGCAGAGTGGCAATTCCTGTTGCAGATGAGACTACCAGATTCCCGGCTATCATAAGGCCGATGAGACTCAGAATCAGGATTGCCACAGCTGCCATCTTGCTTTCCCTTACGATTCTCGAAAGTCTGCCGGCTTTGGGTGATGAAGGCTTTTCTTCTACTTTTGCAACAGGGATTATAGTTCTCTTTTTCGTCATGGAGAAAACATTCAGGATGAAAACCCCGAAAAGGATGATGCCGACGATCGGAGATGCAATTTCGAATATTACAAGGAGTATGGGAATTAGCGCCGTTAGAAAAAGAATATCCGTTAGCTGTGTTACCATAACAGTATCTGGACAGCAGGTCTTGAGAAAGCCAAGTATTGCAAGCATACCCATGATTGCCCCGAGATTAAACAGATTTGACCCCAAAATGTCACCTATAGCTATCCCGGGAGCCCCTTGAAGCACCGAAAAGAGAGCTACAGTCATTTCGGGTACAGATGTCATTACTGCAAGAATTGCAATCCCCGCAGCAGCTTCGCTTAAACCCGTAATTTCAATTATTTTTTCCATTGATGTTACAGCAATATTGCTGGAAAAAGCCATAATAACTAATGATCCGGCAAGCATCACTGCCGGAAGTATGAATTCGCTCATCCTTAGACCTCGCCTGGTTCATAATTCATCAATTTCCATCCCACAACAAACAGATATTCCGAATGCTTCAACAACCCATACACAACCTAATAGCATTGCACGAAGCCTTTGTATTCTGTTTGTTCTGGATTAGTTGTTGAGCCATTATCAGTAATTTTGCTTAATACTCTGATTCTGCTAACCTGGTTTTCTAGACACATAATTCTGGAGTTTCAATAGAACATCTTCCCATGCCTTGACAAACCATTGCCTTGCATTTTCCCATTCTGCTGTATTTCTCCACCCAACATGTAGTACATATACGGTAGTAGAGTCCTGATCAGGAATGAAGGACACTACTACATTTGTGAGAGGTCGGACATTATTCATGAAATGTTTGAATTGCTTCGGTCCTTTCCATTCAAATGAAAGGAATCTGCTTGGTTCTATGGCCAATATCTTGCACCCAATAGTACTATCATTTTCTTCATCTAGTGGGTTCCAAAATAACTCGTATTTCCCCCCTACTTCTGGTTCCACATCAGCCATTTCAGTTAGCCAATTCTCAAGATGATCGTTCACTGTGAACATCTCGAAGGCTACTTTGGAGTTACACTTCAGATTGGCTGAAAGAAAGATGATTCTGTCCATATCAATGCATCCAACCGATTTGAATATGTACTAGCTTCATTCAGCAAATCGTATATAAGCGTTCTTTGCCGTTTGAATGCTGAGATCAAGATTCGTAGCTGGTGAGGAAAGCAGAATACCGTCTTAATATGATTCGATTATTTTATGAAAGCGAGTAGAACGGTGAACTGCTCCCAGTTTTCGGAAGGAGCTTCCTTCCTCTCTCGGCCTCATGAAAAACCCGCCTACATACACGCCGGAATATTCTTCACCATTCTAGATGTTGGCTGGAGACCCCGTCCTTAAGGCGGGAAGGAAAGCCAACTTCTAACCACCGTCGAGTTTTTAAACTTTGGCGGAAACTAAACATAGGTGGAGCTTCATGAAGGCCCGCTGCTGTAGCCGTTAAATCGGCTCTGGTGCGGGAGATTTAAGATTTCAACCTTTTCCCAGTTTACCGGGGCCAGAGTCTCTGTAAACAGGCTCGTTTGTCCAGGTGACGGGGGTTTGAGTGGTGTGGTGCACTATACTCAACCTCTGATGGAAAGCTCCCTGCAACAGCGGAGAGTAGTTTACATGAATGCTGTCCGTACCATTACACCCACAATAGCTAGGCGTTTGGCAATTATGCGTCAGCATCTAGCAGGTCCTCGCCCTCCACCCAACGATACTGGCATTTTAAAGGTTTTTCGAAGCCTAGGATGCATACAGATTGATCCGATAAGCGTTGTGGCTCCCAGTCACTTCCTTGTATTATGGAGTCGCTTAGGTCCTTTTGATCCGAAAGATCTAGATAGATTACTCTGGAAGGAACGAAAACTTTTTGAGAACTGGGCACACTGTACCTCAATCGTTCCCACAGAAGACTATCCGATTTTTGATGGGTTGATGCGTACCGCCTACACTGGGGACTCACCTTGGGCTCAGAAGATTTGTGCCTGGGTTGAAAAGAACAAGGCTCTACGAAGCTATATTCTTACTCAGATTCGCCGGCACGGTCCCCTTCCGTCCAACCGCTTTAAGGACGTAGCAATTTCGGATTGGCGGTCCACAGGTTGGACCGCCGGTCGGAATGTCAACCAGATGCTTACCTATCTCTGGGCTACGGGCAAGATAATGGTTGCGAAACGTATAGGCAGACAGAAATGGTGGGATCTTACCGACCGCTTCTTACCTAATTGGACTCCAAAAGAAAAACTGTCAGAAGCCGAGATTGCCCGACGAGGTATACAGAAATCGTTGCGCGCACTTGGTGTTGCACGTTCCATACACATTCGTAACCACTATATTCGAAGGTGCTATGGGGATTTGAACAATGTACTAAATGACCTTGAATCTGAGGGATATATTGTATGCATACGCATCAGGGACGAGAAAGATGGTAAAACTTGGCCCGGATCTTGGTATGTCCATTCCAATGACCTACCGCTGATCGATCGAATGGATAGTAGTTGGTGGGAACCCCGAACAACACTTCTTTCTCCTTTCGATAACCTGATTTGTGATCGCGGACGTACTGAACAGGTCTTCAAGTTCAACTTTCGCCTAGAGATTTATGTTCCTAAGCTCAAGCGAAAATACGGTAAGTACGCTATGCCAATTCTGCAGGGTGACAGATTCATAGGTCGCGTAGATCCGGAGATGGATCGGAAGAATGAAAAACTGAAAATCAACGCGATTTATGCAGAACAAGACGTACACTTAGCCGAGGAAGAAGGTCAGATGATAGTCAATACAATCGAAGAACTAGGTGAATTCTTAGACGCAAAAGAGATTGTCTACAGCAAGCACATACCGGCAAAATGGAAACAGATATTCGTTCAGTGAATCAAAATTGTGAATGGTAAAGAAAAAGGTGGAAAATATTACGTCTTGGTTTTCGCTTGTTTGAGGCGAAGTGCTGCGGAAAACCCTTCCGAAATTATAGTTATTCTTGCTTTTGCAGGCGGATCTATTGATGCGAGCGGCTCAATAAAAATATAGGATTCAGCGTGAGAACTCATATGATGTCTTAGGCTTTTTGTCTAGTACTGAATCAGTAAATTATTTTCTTTTGAGACCGATCTTCATCAAAACGAGCGACCCATCTGGCCCATCTTAAGCTATCACTACAAAAAGTCTTCAAGTCTTCCATATTCCAAACTAAAATGTGCAGTTCTTGAGGAATTAGCTTATCAGTAAATCGCTTCTTCAATTCAATCACAATCTTATCGTTTATCTCTTCTGGTATTTCCCACTGACTCGAGTAGACTCTTTGAGCTAGATAATCAAGAGTCTCATTTGCATCAATATCAAAGGAAGCTACCAGCAAGGATTTCGATGGCTTAATCAAATATTTTAGCTCCCATTCTCCTTTTCCAATCCTCCGTGGTTCGTATCCATGGCTCTCAAGAAGTTGGTTATAGGCTACACGAATTGGGTTCTTGAATCTATAATCCATCGAAAGCATTGTCCCTTTGGTTACTCTGCAGATTTCCTGTAAAGCCTCTTTCCATTCACGGATCAGATGTAGGAGATGTATGGAGATTGCTGCGTCAAAGCAGGAATCTCTAAACGGAAGGAATAAAGCATCACCAAGAACCAGTTTATCTACGCCTATCTTAATCGCTTTTCTTATCATTTTTTCTGCGATGTCTATCCCAACAACATTAAGTCCAATATCCTTTAGGGGCTTTGAAAATCTTCCAGTTCCAACACCTACATCCAAAATGGTTTTCCTGTCGGATACCTCATGGATTAGTTCCTCAATTAGTTGTCTCATGACTTGAATAGGAAGGCCTCTAGTTTTATCATAGATCTTTGCGACTCGGTCAAAAGATATTCTCATATCTGCGAGGCTCCGGAAAACATACTACAGATAGATGAATTTACTGTTTATCCCTGAATTTTATCATTTCGAAAATCTCTTTTTGCCTTTCAACGATAGCTCTTGGAAGCCGTTTTGGAGTACCAATTGCCAGTGCATGGACAAGGACTTTGGCTGTTTCTTCCACAAGCTCAGTTACAAAGAGCGCGTCATCTAGATCTTTACCATAGCAGAGAAGTCCGTGATTTGAAAGCAATACTGCCCTGCTATCTCCAATTGCTGCAATAACATTGTCTGCCAACTCTTCGCTTCCAGCAACAGCGTACTCTGCCAGTTTTACCTCCTCTCCGACGAAAACCACAAATTCATCCAGAAGAGGCGGAATGGTCTTTCCAACAACCGCTAAAGAGGTAGAAAAGGCTGGATGAGAGTGAATTACTGCACCTGCATCTTCTTGTGTTCTGTATATGGATAGGTGCATTTCCAATTCACTTGAGGGGAGAAGTTCGCCATCCAAGATATCACCCTTGAAATCTACCAACAAAATATCCTCAGGACTTATTCTATCATGAGTTATTCCGCTGGGAGTTATGAGGATTTTGTCCTCTTCAGGAGTTCTGGCACTCACATTTCCCGCTGGACCAACAACAAAGCCCTTTTCAAGAAGTTTTTTTTCTATTTCTACGATTCTTTTCCTAAGGGATAAATATTTTTCATTAGTCAATTTGGTTCCTCCTATTCCTCCAACTCATTAAGTCGATTATAGACAGATATCCATCTCTCAAAGCAGGTTCTATAGATCTTGGCTCTCTTCTCATCCGGATTTATTGAGGTTTTCCACCTAATTAGTGATTTCGCTGCTTTCTCGAAGGTCGCATATTTTCTCGATCCCACGGCTGCACATATGGCACAGCCTAATGCGCTTCCATTCCTTATTCTTGTAGTCTTTATAGGGAGGCCAAGAACGTCAGCTACAATCTGCAAAAAGGTTTTGAGCCTGCACATTCCGCCAGTAATTCTTACGTCCCGAATCTTTTCCCCGTAGATGTCCTCCAATTGAATGTAGTTGCCTTTGATGGCGAAGGCTATGTTTTCAAGATTTGATCTAGCAAGCTCACCAACGCCTATTGGTTTTGTGGCGGGACCCACCGGACGAGGAAAGAGAATTATATTTGGTTTCAATTGTGTTATGTTCTTAACATCCATAATCTCAGGGCCTGCAAAGGTCAAGGTTTCCTCAGAACATGGAGGGGTCCTAGAAGCAAGCCGATCCAGCTCTTTGTAGCTTTCGTCAGCGTCCCTTGGAATAGATAATATTTTATCTATGAACCATGTGATGACTTCACCCGTCATTCCTGCATTACTTTCTGCAACCCACATTTTTGGAACGACATGGCACCCAGTCCAAGTTCGCATTTCCGAGTCAATAAGAGGCTCCGACGTTACAAGCTGCAGAGGTGTAGTCATCCCAGATACGATTCCAACTTGGCCTGGTTTGATTGCCTGCATCCCTAGAAGACCGCACTGAGTATCTCCACTTGCCAAGACTACCGGAGTCCCAGCTTTTAATTCGCAGATAGTAGCAGCTTCTCTATCTATTTCACCTATTGCTTCTCCAGCTTCATGGACTGTCGGGAAGATGTCTTTGGGAAACTCTAATTCTTCGATAATATTCCATGCCCATTCCATTCTCTTTAAATCAAAAAGGGAAGTTTCGGCTGCACTCGACGGAGTAGAGGCATATATACCGCTCAGTTTAAAAACTATCCAGTTGTTAAAGGGCAGGATTTGATTAATCTTTCTATAAACATTAGGCTGATTCTCTTGAAACCAAAGAAGGCGGGCGGCTGCAAAAAGTAGTGGCGGCCATTTTCCTGTAATCCTGTAAATATCCGTGCCAAATTTATCGATGATTTGATCTTGTGCAAGGAATCCCCTAGCATCTATATTTGGTCCACCATAGACTTCATCTCCTTTAGCATCCAAGAAGACTACTCCATATCTTTGACTTGTCGTAGATATTGCAGCAACATCATTTTTTGAAACTTTGCCGCTTCTCAGAGCTTCTTTCACAGTTTTACACGTTTTTTCCCAGAAGAGCTTTGGGTCGAATTCCACTGCGAAGGGGATTTCTGGTGGAGTTACGTAG
>JBHLPJ010000150.1:0-3392 GCA_048939565.1 Promethearchaeota archaeon | reverse complement strand
TGAAGGTCTCCGCCTCTACTATTTCCTTATCTATCCTTGTTAACAGCTCGTGATGTCTATGCTCATCGGCTATTAAATACTTAAGAAGCAACCTCATGTGTCTATTCTTGACTTCCTTCAATATTTCTGTATAAGTTTCTATGGCCTTTTCCTCAAGCTTGATGTGTTCTTTTATACCCTCTCCTACATCCTTCCTTTCCTCAACACTCAAGAATGGAGTTTTGCTCAACAGAAGCCCAATCATCGCAGTTAGTAGGTTGGCGTGTTTTTTGGAATCCAACGCTATACCTCTTATCATTTCTCTCACCAGCACATTTTCCGTCTTGCTTACTGTCTTTTCGGCCATCTTAACAATTCTTTCCTCCAATTTAATCTGCTCTTTCAAAAAACCCAATATTTCCCTCTTTTCTTGAGCCAACAAAATCACCACTGAACATCTTAGATTAATGGATTTTTAAGAGTTAATATTTATAACTATTTCTTCTCAATTTGGCTTCATTCTTCAGACTTATAAATTATGGATATGACGGTTTCAGGAACCAATCGGCCTTCCCTATGTTCTAAAATGCTTTCTAAAAATCTCACGAATCTCTTTAGGTCTTTCGAGTATGTAAGTACCATCCATCTTTCTTAGCCTGTCTACATGATCCACGTCTTCCTTCCTAACCCTGATTTTTAGGTCCTTTCCTTTGGGGAGTTTTGTAACCATTATTCCTTCTCTGTAATCGGAAGGTTTTACATAAACAGGAACAAATGTCTTTAGAGCCATGATTGCAGAGTTTGTGAGCAACGTATCTCCTATTCCTAATGATATCTTGGCAACAGTAGTTGACGTTGCAGGGGCAATCAGCAAGAATTCAAATTTCCCCAATTGCAGTTGGCCCGCCAAGAATGGCGAATTTGAATCTATCTCAACAGAGACTTTTTCGAAGTTTTCTCTCAGGGTCTTTTCTAGTTTATACCATTTGATTACCTTGTCTCCGGCTTTTGAAAGATAAGGCCTGATTTCTGCTACGGACTCATAGTCTCTTTTGATTTCTATCATGGTTTCAACGATTTCAATCAACAAATCTCCACTTCCCGAAATCCCCCAGGCAACTTTCTTTTTTTTCCTTCTATTCTGTTTCATAACAACCGACTCCTGAGCGGCGTTTGATCACCTGTTACCGTATCTAAATACTAAACCTGCCTAAGAACTTGGAAAACTTCTTGACAGTCTTTTTTAGGCTCCTGAATCCTTCCTTATCTTCTCTGACACCTTCTAGTGTATCTTTCGACCAAAAAGTTGCACCGATATTCGATCCGAAAAAGCCACCGCTTACGGGAATAGCTCCGTTGAGTACGTAGAATGTCATTATTTGCTGTATCGCTAGTTCCTGTCCTCCCATTCTGTCTCCCCCAACCGCAATTGCCATGCCAGGTCTGTATCTGAAGAATTTAGGATCAGCAGCTACCAAGGCTCTGCATCGATCCATAACTGCTTTGGTTTGCGCGCTGACTCCGCCATTATATACTGGCGTGGCAATCACCATCCCCTTAGAATCCTTAAGCATAATGTAGAGTTCGTACATATCATCCTTAAGCACACACTCTTTATTCTCTATACAATAATCGCAGTGTCGACAGAAACCAATATTCTTTCCCCGGACGGTAAAAAATCCTGTTTCATGGTTCATCTCTCTAAGCATGCTCAGCGCTTCTCTCAGTACATATTCAGTTGCCTGTTTTCTTGGACTTCCGCATATTCCGACTATCATCCTAACATCCCTCCAAGACTTGCCGTACTTCTGATACACTTAGTTCTCTTGTAATCCTGAGTCATCCTTTTAAGATAGTAGCAGACGCTTTCTATACCTGATTCACAACCTCACCAGGAATTACGTATTACTTGATACCATAATATTTATATCTAATCGAATAAAATTGAGTTGGCTTAGAATATCATCCTTTCACAGAGAGCAGAGATTTCCCAGATCAGACGTGAAAGGATTTGTAATGTATGAGGTGAGATTATGGCATCGAAAGAATTGATGGATATGTTGAATGACGCAATAGGAAGAGAGCTTTCGGTATCAATACAGTACATGTGGCAACATGTTCTTTGGAAAGGAGTGAAGCTATTCGCGGTGAAGGATGAGCTGAAGGCCATTGCAATTGTCGAGATGAAACATGCCGAAGCAATCGCTGAAAGATTGGCCTATCTAGGGGGAACGCCGACCACGAAACCTACTCCTATATTTGTCGGTGAGAGCTTTGAAGAAATGATAAAAACAGACATAAAGAACGAAGAGGATGCTATTAACCTATATAGAAACATAATTGGACAGGCAAGAAAAGAAGGCGACGAAACAACAATGAGGCTATTCCAAGAGATTCTAGCGGATGAAGAAGATCATCATGACACTTTCACAGGTTGGCTTGAAAAGTAAGTCATAACACAGATCAATACTCGACAGAATGGTATAGGAAAGAGATATGGGCAGAATAGTTCTTGGTCGATGGAGGTCTCAATTACACGAAAAAGATATAGATCTTCCAACACTTAATTTTTTTTGATTACATAATTAATTTCATTTATTTTTTGGCTAACGAGAATGGCAAACCCCCGAAACATCCATACTACTTCACCAAAACGCTTATATATAACACTGTTATAATAGAAGAATCGTTAGTGATTGTTATATAGGATTTCTTGTAGATAGACCATTGGGGAATAGAAGGATGGGTGAATTATCTGAGAACAAAAAGAAGATGCTAAAAGAGCTTATCAAAGACTTACACGCAGGAGTGGGCATAGAAGAAGCCAAAAAGAAATTCAAAGATATCTTGGAAGAGACAGGTCCTTCGGACATATCCAAGGTGGAAGAAGAACTCATAAGCGAAGGCGTTCCTGCGGAAGATATTCGAAGACTCTGCGACGTGCATCTCGCAGTTTTCAAGGAATCGCTTGAGAAGCAAGAAATGGTGGTCCCACCGGGTCATCCTATTTACATACTATTGGCGGAGCACAAATACGTGAAAGGTGTTGTTGAGGAGCTCTTACTCATTTTGCCTAGAATCAAGAGAGCCAAAGTCCCTTCTGAAATGGAATTTGAAAAGATTGAAGAGTTGGTAGCTCATCTTAGAGAATACGAGAAACATAAGGTCAGAGAAGAAAACTCTCTGTTTCCTTATCTGGAAAAGCACGGCATAGCTCAACCCCCGGCTATCATGTGGGCAGAACATAACGAACAGAGAGAGCACATAAAGACTGTAACCAGAATACTAAAAGGAAAAGGAAACATTGATTTCCAGGAGTTGAGAACTAAGATTCTTTTAAGTCTCGAAACACTGGCTCGACATATTCCCGCACACTTCTATAAAGAAGAAAACATACTCTTTCCAACTTCACT
>JBHLPJ010000149.1:0-3473 GCA_048939565.1 Promethearchaeota archaeon | reverse complement strand
GATGGGAAGCTTCGAGAATTGACCTATGAAGGTTTCCGGATGCTGGTAGACGAGGGTGAATACGTAAAATCGGCTCTGATTCTATCAAAGAAGCCGACTAGCAGCTTGAGGGATCGTCTGAGCTATTTCACGGGTGCCTTTGAGCAAAAATATGAGAAGCATCTTAGGAACTGGACAGCAAAGTTGGATCACTTCGAGAATGCGAATCTGTTGGTTGAGGATATCTTCGAGCTTTCACTCATCTCACCGCACAAGATCTCAACAAAAAAGGCCAAAAATGTAAAGCTTTCTGACCTCGAAAGATCCATGGTAAGATTCTCAGAGGAGTTTTCAAAGCAGACTGAGATTTTCTTCCTCTCAGCACTTCTGTCAATGGCCACAACTATGCGTAATGAGAGTAAGCTTGAGATTCTCGATGCCATCTATAAACTGGTCAAGAAAGGTATTCTATATCCGGCGTGATCTTCTGGAAAGCACTTTTCTGATCTTAGAGCCCACGTTTCAATTCTAGTAGTTTCTTTATTCGATCTGAAGTGGGTGGATGAGTTGAGTATGAGCATTTATGATTCAGAAGTTTTTCATTTCTCAAAAGAGAAAGAATCGAATTCAGATTTGTGTGCTTGGCAGACTCCTTATCTGCCTTGAACTCTTCAGTCCATAACACATATTCCAAGCTGAAGGGGAAAGACATAAAGAATACCGATGCCCAAATTAGATTCAAAATTCCAGACTGACCCATGACAAGGGTTAACAAGAATGTCCCAAGATAGATGCCTACGGGAAAAATCAGCATAATTATTACTCTTTTTTTGTGTTTCATATGAGCAAGTTCATGGGCAGCTGCTGCTTTTTTCGCACCTCTGCCTAAGATCTTAAAATTCTCTTTGCCAAAATAGATCCTCCCTGCAACAGAGATCGCTATTTCATCTAAGTCTACCAAAGCGGATTGTCTTTCCTTTTTCAGGAATTTCTTTAGCCCCATCTTCGTCGCCAATCTTTTGACAAATAGGAAATTTTTCCATTCAGCTCTCTTCATCTGTGATCTCTTGAATATCACCGACAGATTAGGACTGAATTGTACCAGCATCCATATCGAGGTGGATATGCTCAATGATGCAAATGAATTTATAAAAAAGGAGAAGATGATGTACAGAGATATTGAGCCAAAGAATATCGCTGTCAGCCTGAAGAAACGGTTACAATTAAAAAGCCAACACAGCTTTCTGATCATTGAAACACCTCAAGGAGATCCCGTCCGAGTGGCGGAGAGGAATTGAGCAGTCCTTGAATACTTTTGTGCCAAACCTTCCAATAGGTCTAGAGGCACACCTCTCTCTGATGTGGAAACGGTTAATGGCCTGTGGAGAATGGGAATGGATGAGGCAAACTCCATAGCCCGATGCTACATGCGGATTACCGGGCCGGGGCGCTGTAAACCGCCCCTGATTTGACGTGTGATGAAGCCAAAGCCCACGAGGGAATTGCGGTTAAGTATAGTCATAAACTCCTTCTGCAAGGGAGGAGTGGTTTACTGAAACACCCTGTACTACAATCTATCGTGAGGGAGCTCTTACTTCTCAGAGTTTTCCTCTTCTACCATTTCATTCAGATCAATGACTTCAATATTTGCTTCCTTCAATTTCTTGACGAATTTCAACAAGTTCTCTCTGGACGGACAGCGATAGACCGGGCTCAATTTGAACTTCAAGTTTAGCCAATGAGAAAATCCTCTGATTTTATTCTCACGAATGTAAATTTCCCCTTCTCTTTCCGCTTTTTCCTGTTCTTCAGCTTCCTTTGCCGCCTCTATCTTGTCCACAAACCGTATAAAATGAAAAATCCCTTCATCCTCTTCAGTTCTCTGGTGCTCCACAAGCTTAACCTCGACATCTTTCGATACATCTTTATCCCTTTTAATGGCATGTTTAACTCTACCCAACCCCTCCTTGACTCTGCCAAGCCCACTCTTAACTCTTCCAATAAATCCTCTAATACGCCCGAGAGAAATATCTGTTGTTCCGAATTCTACTCGATCAAGCAGTGGGATAATATGATGCTTGACATCTGTGGGAGGTGTTTTCCAAACCCTATCTTTGAAGAAATTGTAAGCTACCCCAGCGATGCTACCTCCTGGCAAGAGAAAAGACATTAGCAACGAAGCGTTGTGAATCAGTTTCGACTTTATTCCTGCCTTCGAAAGAGCACCAAGAATATGGGATTCTGGAACCCAGGTAATCGAATGATCCTTCAGGAACATTAGTATGCCGTCGTAAACCGGAAGGTAGGAGTACTTATACCTGTAATCTCCAAGTCCCATGTACTCCAGTGCTTTACCAATCCACTCCTGAACTTCATCTACTATTCTTTCTCTGTAGGCCTTAAACTCGTTCTCGTCCATATTCAATATGGCCTTATCTTTGACGGTTTCTCGAACTATACTCAATGGCAGATTATCTCGACTGACCGGCTCAATAGTTATCGTTGCCGAGAACATACCGGTTTCAGGGCTAATATCCACTACCTGACCAACCATCTTATTATCGCTGGTGATGAGGAACATGTAACGTTCAATAAGACTTGAAATATCTCCCTCCATTGAATTCCCCTGAATCTGTAAAAGAACATTGATGTAATAAGAATTTCCCTCGCCAATAGATGTGAACTGCTTTAACAGCTTGGAAAATGGTAATTCAAAGTCCAATACAACTAATGATCTAAAGACCGACCTTTAATTTTCTCATTATACCAATTCTTTGATTATACTTCTTAAGGAGTTAGGCGAGAGCTAATTTGGAGACAAGAATTTGATCCGGCTTCTTGTCAAAAAACATATGAATGAATGGTCAAGTATACTATTAATTGAATTCATAAAAATGACCTATTATATTCATATCGAATTTCGGATCCAAGGAGATTTAATAGATGAGAATTGATGTTGGTGAAATTGATCCGGACTCTCTAATCATAAAGGTTCTAACAAGTAATAGGACTAGCATGACATTACCAACTGAAATGAGATTTAGGGGAAAAGTCATTCAACCAGGTTTCAACGCCAGCAGATTATTAGCAGAACATGGGCTGTCTTTGAGTATTAAGGTTTCAGAGAATGAAACAAATCATCAAATATTATTTGATACTGGAGGTTTGCTGCAAACCGTAATTGAGAATTGCAAGCAATTCAACATTGATTTGAAAGACGTAGAAGAACTAATCCTAAGTCATGGCCATTTAGATCATTTTGGTGGGTTAACCAACATAATTCGAGAACTTAAAGAGGGATGTGAAGTCTATTTAAATCCCGTTGCTTTTGCAGAGAATCGACTAGTCATTACCAAGACAGGAGAGGAGATTCCCGCTGAAGAATTAGGTGCTTCTCTGGAGAAATTAGAAAAGGAAGGGAGGCTTCGAGTAAACAGAAATAGGCCGGTCAGCTTCATGTAGAACATCCAGCACGGCTTTTCGCGCCTTGGTGC
>JBHLPJ010000148.1:0-3489 GCA_048939565.1 Promethearchaeota archaeon | reverse complement strand
AGATGCCAAGATAGTTGTTTCTGCGGGACGGGGTTTCAAAAAGAAAGAGGACCTCGAACTAATAAGAGAGCTGGCCACGCTTCTTGAAGGAGAAGTTGGCAGTTCTAGGCCACTTGCAGCTGACCTGAAGTGGTTGTCTGAAGATCACTGGGTTGGCTTATCAGGTCACAAGGTGAAACCTGATCTTTATATTGCGATTGGAATTTCAGGTCAGATTCAACATCTAGCTGGGATGAGAGACTCAAAAATAATAGTAGCAATCAATTCAGATGAAGAAGCCCCCATACTTTCTGTTGCAGATTATGGTCTTGTAGCTAATCTCTACCAAGCCATTCCTAAACTTATAGAAGCCATTAAAAAGGAACTAGGAAAGTAAGAGCAATCAATCACTTACTATTTTGACATCACGCAGAAACACGTGCGGACTGGTGACTTGATGATTAAAGGCTATTGCATTACGTTGAGCGTCTTTCCCTACGGTCTCGATTTTTTTCAGAATTTCAGGTATACTTGATGAGAAAATGAATTTCTTTAATCCCCCGGTCAATTCTCCGTTTTCTATTAGATAACAGGAATAGGGAGCTATATTGAACTCTCCGTTTGCTATGTTACCGCTATGAGCACCTATTGGGTAGAATATGTAAACGCCGAGTTTGACATCTTCTATCATTTCTTCAAAACTTGCTGAACCTGCTTGAAACGTCAACTCGTGAGTTACACACGTAGGAGGATATGCGTAAGATCGACCATCATAAGATCTAAACCTGCCGCAATTTCCGGTACTATCCAATCCGGCCTCCTTGGCACTTGTGGAGTCATATAGAAAGGATTGCAGGATCCCATTCTCTATGACAGTAATGTCCTGCCTAGGTACGCCTTCATCATCCACCGGTGATGGATAAAATGCAAGTGGTGAAGTACCTTTATCGGTTAATGTTACAGTGTCTGAAGCAATTGATTCCCCAAGTTTCTCGGTAAATGGACTGACTCCTTTGACCACATTGTGTCCCAAGATCTCTGGAATAAATACCCAGCCGAGTAGCTCTCTTACGGCGATAGGATGCAAAATAACAGGCATCGTACCAGAAGTAACCTTGCGTTGTTTAAGGTTTAGAACAGCATCATCTAGCGTTTTTGTTGCCATTTCCTCCACCGATATTGGCAACTGTGTGGTTGGAGATCTTGCATCTCCAATACCTACGCCTATTACATCCCCTGATTTTGCATAACATTCAAGACCAATAGTCAGCTGAGTAGCGCGACTTTTGTGTTCTATTCCGTGAGTATTTGCTATTGCTATATCATGTCTGGATACGCCCATTATTGCAACTGAACCATGGACACGTTTGTCATTGAATACGTTCTGAACAATCTGCAAGGATTCTACCATTTCCTCCGGTTCCAACGTATCCAATTTCGGGTCGAACCCTTCAAATTCCGATCTTACCTTACTTGGTTCGGGTATGGTGGCGTGAGGATTTGGCGGAGCTGCGCGAGCGTTATCTATTGCAGATTTAAACGCGTTACTCCCCAGCCTTTCTGTGGTAAAAGTAGCAAACCCCAATCCTTGATTTATCAATACCCTTATTGCTCCTCCCCACTCCTCTGATATCGTGCCAACTTGAAATTGACCTCTTTCAACTCTTAGAAATGTCGTTCGTTTCCTTTCTACGTATACCTCTCCTGCATTAATATCCCCATATTTCACCTGTTCTTGAAGCACTTTATTCGCTTGCTCTAACAACGACATTCTATACTACCCTCCAATCATTAGTCTTGATACCTTGACCTGAGGACCGTTACTTCCAGTGGGAACAGATTGCCCTCCTTTGCCACAGACTCCAATCTCATATCCCATAGTCTTGCCTGTAGCTTCCACATGCTTCAACACCTCCAATGTGCGACCGCTTATTCCTGTTCCACGAAGAAGTTTACCTAATTCTCCATTCTTTATCTCGTAAGCCATTGCAACTCCTAAGTGGAAAGTTCCTTGACCACCCGTTTGACCACCAAATGCATCTATTAGATAGACACCATCACGAACCCCTTCAAAAAGCTCTTCTTGTGTAAGGCTGCCTGGTTTGAAGTAAATATTCGTCATCCGGACAATTGGCCTATGTTTATAGTTCTCGACACGGCCATTTCCTGTAGTTTGCTGATTCAGCCTGTGGGCAGTCTCCCTGCTATGAAGGTACGAAACCAAACGACCTTGGTCCACCAGGACAGTAGGCTCTGCCTTTATACCTTCGTCGTCGTAAGGAAAACTTCCATAGGCTGGCCGGCCAGTGTTTTCAATCTGAGTTGGATCATCAACAATTGTAACACATTCCGATGCAATCTTTTCTCCAATTTTACCCTCCAGAACTGATTCACCAGCAAGTACAGAATCGGCCTCGCACAAGTGACCAAACGCCTCATGGACAAAAGTGTAACCTAGATCTGAGTTCAATACAGCGGGCAAGCTTCCCGAAGGTGCTGGTTTCGCACTCAGCAGTTTGACTACGTTGTCTGCCTCCCTTTCTGTCATTAAAAGAGCTTCATCAAAAGAGGTGGCTTCTAAACCACCCGTTCCTCCGAAGGCCTTCCAGCGCTCTTCGATTACATCCCCTTCCTTCCCTACTAGGCCAACTTGGAAGAAGGTTCTTGAGCGAGACCACTTGATAAGACTCCCCTCAGAACTGGCAAACCATCGCTCTCCGAGGCCCTCCAGATATTCGGTTGTTGCCTGTATAATCTGCGGTCGATCTGTACGTGCCCTCTTATTTGCCTCCAATACTAGTTCTACTTTTTCAGAAGTGGGCACTAAAAGAGGATCTTTCTTGGGTTTCCAATCAACACTATCTCGAACCTCAGGAAGAATATCTATCTCAATCTTTTCTCTTCGATGAGCTGCGGTGATTCGTGCAAGAGAAACAACTCTATTCGTCTGCTTAAGGATTTCTTCAGTTGTACTCCCCGAAGTGAATCCCCAAGCCCCATCAACTAGGACACGCAAGCCCAGCCCAGTTTCTATCGATGTCCGAAACATGGAAAGCTCACCGTTTTTTATCCTAATTCTGGTAACTCTCTGATTTTCAAATCGTATGTCGGCATATGTTGCTCCTACTTCCATAACCTTACCAATTATCTTGTGCAATTCTTCTGGATCTGTTTTCATGAATCCATCCCCTATCGGATTTCACTCATCTATCTATATTGAAGGTCTCTTATAAAATCCATTTTCGGAGTATCTCTAGCACATTCTCATCTGGAGAAGTCATAGATATTTAGTAACTTCCCTCAGATTTTTGACAATATATTTCCCCTTCCTCTTTCCGGTTCTATCAAGAAAGAGACTCATCATTCCGAATTTTCGGGGAATAGCATAATCGTTATCCCAATTGTCACCAATGTGAAGCATATCTTGGGGCTTGATATCTAGAGTCTTGCATATCATATTATAAAAGCCGACTGATTTACCGACTTCACCTAGATCTGTGACCGGAGAAA
>JBHLPJ010000147.1:0-3521 GCA_048939565.1 Promethearchaeota archaeon | reverse complement strand
TTGGACTACGAAAGAATGATGAAAGAATCATTAAGGCGATATACGTATTTAACGAGAAGGGAAACTGCCTAGCGAAATATACAACACTACCCGAAGGGAAAGCAAGTCTAGCCATTATGAATATATTACAGGATTCCATTAAGAATCTGGAGAATTCAACCACCAATGACTCATCAAGGAGCTCATCCGATAGAAAGACAAAGATGTACCATAAAAACAAGGATAATGTTACCTTCGCTATGATTTGCTCAAAGAAACTACCGGAAAAGGCCGCCGGCCATCTTCTCGACAATATTTCTCATAAATTCGTCAACATGTACTCAGGAAGACTGGGAACTCAAAACGGGAACAGCGAAACCTATGAAGGATTCCAGCAGATTCTCGAGGGCTGCTGCTATTCTGAATATCTCAAGATACTCATTAGGGAGTTCAGTCATTAGTATTATGTGGCTCTGATTTGACCCGATCATCAGAAGTAGAACAGATCATTCTTTTTGTGATAGACTAGCCTTGGAGGAGACCATCATAGCCAAAAGAAGACAAAAGAATCGAATTGCAGGGGATATTTTAAAAGCGAGAAATATTATATGAATGAAAAATCGAGATGCTGCGGGAGATTGAATGTCCAACAATACAGAAGTCTCAAAAGGTTCTTGGAAGAAGGAAGTTGCCACATACGTAATAATTATTGCAGTAATTGTGGGAGGAGTCTATGGGTTTCATTTTGGACTTCAGGCGGCTATGGGCACCTCAACCCCTATTGTTGTGGTGACTTCAGGCAGCATGCACCCTACATATTGGGAGGGAGATATACTCTTTGTTAAACATGCTTCATCAGACCACATCAATGTGAATGACGTCATCGTGTTTTTCGTCGTAACTCCTGGTCTCTGGGGGATAGATCCCAGCATTCCTGTTGTCCACAGAGTCATAGATAAGTACGAGCAAAATGGTCAGTGGTACTTCATAACCAAGGGAGATAATCCCGATACAAATCCGTCGCCAGATCCGGAGCCAATCCCCTACTCCAACATAATTGGAAAGACGGTGTTCAGTATTCCTCGCATAGGTCTTTTTATTCTATGGCTGAGATCAGTCTTTGGTGTGGGGGGTGCGCAAGCATTGCTTGTTTTCATAATCATAATAATCTTGGTGATTCTTATTGTCGATATAGTGCTCAGCGCAAGGAAGGAAAAAGAACAGGAAAAGACTGAAGACCAGAAGATTCAGAAAGCAGAAGGCGGGAGTGAAGAAGGGCCAGGTTCGCGGGAACTATGATTCTACACCATATTCCTTGAAATATTCTTGGAAGTCCCGATACTTTTCTTCACCAACATGTACTTTTCCGCCAACCAAACGGCCACGCATATAATCGAACACCAAGGGAGCGTCAAGAATGGAGTAAAGGGTTAGTCCTTGTTCTTTCAAATAATCTGATGTGGACTCTCCTTGTTCATTAACTTCTTTTCGATCCAACATGATCAGAACCCCTATGAAAGTCAAATCTGTACGCCTTGAGGAGCTCAAAATCCTCTCTATTGCATCAATTTTTGTTTTTCCCGTGGTTGCTACGTCATCAACTATTAATATTCTGTCTCCATTCTGAATATCACCTACAAGCCACAGCTCCTCTGCTCCGTAGGTCTTGGGCTCCTTTCTATCATACCCCCACCTCTTAGACACACGATGCTTCTGGAATAAAACAGCCGCAGTTGCTCCTGCGAGAGGAATTCCTTTGTAAGCAGGTCCATGTATGTAATCAGTGTTATCCAGTCCAATGAGAGAAACTATGGCGTTTGAGTAGGCTTCTGCAATATTGACTATCCCTTCTCCGTCACGCATGGCTTTGGCCAGATTGAAGAAATAAGGAGAATTTCTTCCACTCTTTAGCTTGAAATCCCCGAAAAGTATCGCTTCTTTGTTTACCAAGTATTCTATTAGATTCTTCATCCATTCCTCCATGATTATTCCCCTTAGAAGAAAGCGAATATCAGCGGTGGAGTGCAGAGTATTATAATTATTATTATTAATACTGCGAGTATCTTCCGACCCTTTGACAGTTTTGATACATCATCCAAAGGTCCTGGATGATCTATACCGCCCATAAACAGTACAAGTATTGCCATGAAGAAATATCCTAGAACTGACAGTACGACTGCACCACCTATGGAAATATATCTAGATTTTGAGCCAAACAAGGATCTCATCATATGCCCTCCGTCAAGCTGCCCGATCGGAAATAGATTTAGTGCTGTTATGAGCATTCCAAGCCAACCAGCAAGCCCTATTGGGTGAAGATAAATGGAGAAAGCGCTAGGATTGTGCGGTCCGATATTGGGATATAGTAGTGCAAGAAGGAGTGTAAAAATCAGTGGTTCGGGTATACTGCCCAGTTCATAGTTTTGTATAAGGGCATTGTAAACATCTTGGGTGAGCACTGCAGAAAGCATTATACCGACTATTGTTACTATTAGAGAGACTGTAAAACCTAGAAGGGGACCGCTTATCCCCATATCGTAAAGCTCTTTACGGTTTGTGGGAGGACTTCGCTGAACTATTACAGCTCCAAAGGTTGGAAGACTCCAGAAGGGAAGGCCAGGAATGAAATAAGGTAAGGATGATTTGATCTTATGTCTCCTTAGAGATATCAAATGGCCTAATTCGTGCAATCCTACAACCCCAATCAGAGCTAAGGTGAACGTTATGATTACTTCCAGCGGTCCAACACCCCCGTATACATATTGAAAAGCTTCGCTTGCAGCCATTAAGTATCCAGTAATGGCAATGGTTACAATTGTAGCTGCAAATAGTGCAAGGTTCCATCTGCGATCTCTTTCAGGGCGTTCCATCTTAGGTAATATCCGCAGAACCGTTACGGTTTGTATATTTTCAGAACTTGATGAGATCGCCGAAGTGATCGCTGATGTTGTTCTTTCTTCATCCCTCAGAGTGGGCATCAGATTATGCTCTTCAAGTTGTGCTCGAAGCTTTTCAAAAGGCTTTTCCGTTTCTTGATCTTGATCCAGTATGAATGTAGGAACGCCATATTGTTTGTAATCTAAATATGATGCTGATACTTTAAATAACGGTTCAACGATTTCCTGTAGATTTCCAAAAGTTAGACCGGTGGAAGATGGTGAATCAGATCGGAAATGGTCCATAGGTTGAAGTGAACAACAATCATGATAAAAGTCTTTTGGAAAGGCAGACTTCGGAAAATTTAATATTGCATTAATTATTACTCATTTGTGATCCCCTTAGAGGAGAGGATGGATTGGGAAAGAAGCTCTGGCGGCTGAGAGAATTCAAGAAGGAAGATATTGATGAAGTAGTAAGGATAAACATGTCCTTTCTACCAGAAAATTACCCCACTTCGTTTTTCATGAGCCTTCATAAAAGCTATCCGAGGTTATTTATTGTGGCAGAAAGGGATCCTGAACTGCTCTCAGCCGATAAAGAAGAGCACAATGAAATCTCCAGAGCCCTAAGGATGTTAGGAAAGGATGGTTTGACCTCCGAAG
>JBHLPJ010000146.1:0-3545 GCA_048939565.1 Promethearchaeota archaeon | reverse complement strand
AATGTTTGTGTTCTAAGATGTTGGTTTGAGGCAATGAAACGAAATATTTATATACTAATATGCATATTGTTATTATGATACTTGTCTTAATATAAAGACAAGCATAAGACATTGGAGGTAAAGGAAATGGCTGTTGTAATAGAAGGAATACAAAATGTATCCAAACAGGTTGAGAGCCCGAGAGATGGTTTGACTGCGAGTCAGACTGCTCAGGTGCTTAGACGACCTGCATTGATCTAAAATTGCTCGCTGCGTCTTCAAAAGACGCACCCTAAGATTTTATTTATTTCATATTCTCTGTTTTTGTTGATCCGATATTTCTTAACGTTTTATGAGAGCTCAGATTCGTGATGTTTTAATAATTGTTTTATGATTAATAAGGAGAAGAGATCTTTTATTGGTCTAAAGAGAGAAGGAGATAAGAATGGTCAAGGAGAGAGTGACTCAGGAGATATATGCCAGACTAGAAGAAAAAGGTTATCGAGGACGTATAGTCTCGGCCCGTCATATCGAAGAACTGCGGACTGATATCAAAAGATTCCGCCAGAAAGGTCTTTTTGATCAAGAATTCTATCAAGAGTATCGTTCATACTTTGAATTTGATCCATCTGAGGCTTCACAGGAAATCAAATCCCTGATCGTGGTCGCGGTTCCGCAACCACAAACCCGAGTCGATTTCAATTGGCATGGAAACGTAGTTTCCCTACTTATTCCTCCAACCTATCTGTTCGAGAAGAAAACTGACAAAGGAATCGAAGACGTCTTGGCAGGAATTCTGTCTCCGATTGGATGCAAAGTTGTGCGGGCAAGATTACCTTCAAAACTTCTGGCAGTGCGTAGTGGACTCGCCAAGTACGGCAAGAACAACATCAGCTACGTCTCAGGAATGGGTAGTTTTCATCGGCTTGTGTCATTCTATTCAAACCTTCCTTGCGAAAAAGACAATTGGCACGAAATACAGATGTTGGAGAGATGTGAAACATGTTCTGCCTGTCTTGTTAAATGTCCCACTGGCGCAATCAACACTGAACGTTTTCTACTGCGTGCTGAGCGGTGTATCACGTACCTTAATGAAAAACCCGGTAACGTACCTTTCCCAAGTTGGCTGGATCCTTCTTGGCATAACTGTCTTGTTGGGTGTCTTTACTGCCAAAGAGTATGCCCGGAGAATAAAGAGTTCATAAACTGGATTGATAAGGGAGCAGAATTCTCAGAAGAGGAAACAACCATTCTTTTGAAGAGAATGCCTATCAATCAGCTTCCTGCTTCTTTGCTACAGAAACTAAGAAAATACAGTCTGGTTGATTACATGGATGTCATACCCCGTAACCTAGGCGCTTTCCTCAGACCTGGCGATCAGAGTCGCATGTAGATCAATAGGAGACCAAGATGAATAGAGTAAGAAAATTCCCTCGTTTGGAAACTGAAAGGTTAATCCTAAGAGAATTGACCCCCCATGACGTCGAGTTCTATTTCAACCATTTCAACAATGAGGAAATAATAGAAGGTTCCTGCTTTCCGGGACCAAAAGACCTTGAAACAGCCAAGGCAGAGCTTGAACTTTTCTGCATAAATCCATTTAAGGAGGGAACAGGCATCCGCTGGGGAATCGTAAGAAAGGGCAGTAGTGAGCTAATAGGAACCTGCGGATATTACGATTGGAGTAAAACTGCGCGAAGCGCCGAGATTGGATATGATCTGGACCCTAGGTGCTGGGGACAGGGGATCATGACAGAAGCACTGAGGGCCATGCTAGAATACGGTTTTCAAGAAATGGGATTGAACAGAATCCAGGCAATTATCGACTCAAAGAATAAGAGATCCTTGAACCTCGTTCAAAGGCTGGGATTCAACAAAGAAGGAGTTCTTCGGCAACGAAGTCACTTCAGGGGGCGGTTTTTGGACGATGTCTGTTTTTCATTACTGAGAAAGGAGTGGACAGAATCCTCCCCATAGTTTCGTGTTCTGTACCGTCTTTGCAGGGTGCCAAAAACAAAAGCTTTATATATACATTCCACAAAGTACTTTGTCATGCAAAGTAATGTATGTGGCAAAGTAATATTAATTTGGAGGGGTGAATGTGCTAGGAGAAGGAGATATTGACCTGAAAAGAATCGAGAGAAAGATGTACACGTCTTATCACCAAGATGGTCTAATAGACATTTGGTCCGGATTATTTGTCGTATTCTTTGGTATTGGCATAATTACCGAGATGGTTTGGCTTGGGGGCGTGTGGGCTGCCATCTTCGTTGCAGGTTACGCTAGCTTGAAGAAATCGATCACAATGCCTAGGCTTGGTTATGTTGAATTCGCCAGCGGTTCAAAAAGCCAGAGATGGGTGAGGCTGCTGTTATTATCTGGAGTACTAGTATTGGTCGGTGCCTTTGTCGCAACAACTTTCACATGGTTATTTAATGGAAGTCCCTCACCAATATTCGGTTTCATAAGACAGAACTTTGAGTTGATATTAGGACTAGGAGGATCGGCAGTAATAGGCCTAGTAGGTTACATACTTGGAGTTAGACGTTTCTACATTTATGCTATCCTAGGTGTATTAATTTTCACTGTCGGCCACCTGGTTTTGGTTTCACTCGGTCTATTCCCCGGAAGTTCTTCAACTCTATTCGGTTCATCAATTCTTGTGCTGGGTGCTCTAATCTTGGCACCTGGACTCGTGGTATTGCTTCGATTCTTGCGCAGATACCCACTGAAAAAGGGTGATAGGCTCAATGACGAGATCTAAAAATCGGGTCAAAGACTTAAAGGTATTAGAGGATATTGATCGTCTAATCCATGAACCGGCCCGACTTACGATCTTAGCTCATCTTTATGTCGTTGAGAGTGCCGACTTCTTGTTCTTGAAACATCAGACTGGTCTGACTTGGGGGAACCTTTCCTCGCACATAGGCAAATTAGAGGCTGCAGGTTACGTAAGAATAAAGAAACAATTCATAGACAAGAAGCCCCACACCACACTCCATCTTACTGATGAAGGTAGGGATGCCTTCAAAGGGTACATGCAGAAAATGAGGCAAGTCATTGATAGACTGCCTAGATAGATCTCCTAATCAGACAAATCTTTTATGTTTTTGTGATATTAACGGCCAGATGATAATTAATATGACAGCGCACTAATATCTCACCTTGTAAAATGATTCCAAGAAAGAAGCAGATAGATAGGCTTTTCTACCACATATGACGCACCTAGTTATATAGCCAGTTACGTTTCGCGGATCTTCGCCTATTAATTCTTCTATGATATCTCGACTTCCCCCACAACTACATGTCCAAGGATTCTCGCAAAGATGTATTTCTCTCGCCTCACTATTACTTGTTTATGCGATAACCAGGATAGTGTCTTAAGAAGCCGCCGCCTTCCTTCCTAATCATTTTTTCTTCTACCAAAGACTCCAGTGCAGCATATAATTCATCTTGTGCACACCCCTCAATAAACCGTGAGAAATATTCTACAGTAACGGGATCACCAGTCGGTTTGAAAAAGCCAAGTATATCCAAGATTATTGATTATATAGTTCCAATTTCCA
>JBHLPJ010000145.1:0-3564 GCA_048939565.1 Promethearchaeota archaeon | reverse complement strand
AAAACAACACTAGTGCAATCGATAAGCGGAGAGTGGACAGATCGTTATAGTGAGGAGATTAAGCGAGGCATATCCATAAAACTGGGTTATGCTACAGCAGTTATAGTAAAGTGTCTTAAATGCCCTCCACCTCAATGCTACATGACCACTACCATGTCTGGAGGCACAACTTGTCCTCACTGCGGATCAGAGGTCCAGTTTCTTCGAAAGATTTCTTTTGTCGATGCTCCAGGACATGAAATACTGATGGCGACTGTGATTTCAGGAGCTTCATTGATGGATGGAGCAATGCTTGTTATTGCGGCTAATGAAGAATGTCCGCAACCTCAAACAAGAGAACACCTAGCTGCTTTGCAAATCACAGGTGTGGAAAAAACCATAATAATTCAGAATAAGATTGAGCTAGTTACAGAAAAAGAAGGGATTAATCATTATAAACAAATTAAGAATTTTGTTAAGGGAACTATTGCAGAGAAGGCTCCAATAATACCAACATCTGCGATATTCAAGTCAAATATTGATTTGGTGGTCCAAGCTATTGAGGAGATCATACCAACACCAGAAAGAGACACAAATAAACCACTGCAGATGTTTACTGCGCGTTCATTTGATGTAAACAAACCAGGAACTACACCAGAAAAGCTTGCTGGTGGAGTTATAGGGGGGGCAATAGTTCAAGGAAAAGTTAAGGTCGGAGAAAATATCGAAATTAAGCCGGGGATAAGGATTGAAAGGGAAGGGGAGACGACTTATCAACCGCTTGTTACCAAGGTTATCAGTCTTAAAGCAGGAAATTCTTCCTTGAAAGAAGCTTATCCTGGCGGATTGATCGGTATAGGCACAAAAATGGACCCATCTATTACCAAGGCGGATGGATTGGTTGGCAATGTGGCGGGAGCAAAAGGAACCTTGCCGCCGGTATTCGACAAATTGGTGTTTAAGGTACATCTAATGGAACGGGTCGTAGGTTCAAAAGATCTTCTGAAAGTAAAAGATATAAAAACACAAGAGAATCTGATGATTAATGTGGGGGCGGCGGCCACACGTGGCCAGGTAACCGGTTTAAAAGGAGATACGATCCAAGCAGAATTGCGAAGACCGGTATGCGCAGAGACAGGGCAGAGAATGGCCATAAGCAGACTTGTCAAAGGTAGATGGAGACTCATAGGCTGGGGCGAATTGAAGGCCTAGAGCTCAAACATACTTCTCGGAAAGAGGGTCAATCCTTAAAACTTGTTAAAGAATGGGGGCGATTGACTATACTTTGTGTCTTGCTTGATGCAAACTTCCTCATGATGTCCGGTCAATTCAAAATAGACATATTCTCAGAGCTCGATCGTATTATACAAAGTAAATACGTTCCTGTGGTCTTATCCGAAACCGTTAACGAGTTGGAAAGGCTTCTGGATGATGAAAAACCAAAAACTCGGCAACAAGCCTCATTAGCCTTGAAAATGGTTGAGAACTGTGAGGTACGAAAGGCTAATTGCTTGCCTAATGAGAGTGTAGATGATTTGATTGTGCGTTACGCCAAGGAAAATAAGTGCGTAGTTTCTACAAATGATAGAAAACTCAGGAGAAAATTGCGAAAAAACCTTATAGCAGTAGTATACCTAAGACAAAAAGCATTTCTGGCTTTGGACGGGAATACTCCCTAAATCATTTGGAAAAAAGACATCTTTATAAATAAAAACCCGAAGAATGGCTCATTCAGATCTTGATGACTGACAATAAATGAAAGAACGCCTAATATAGATTAATTGGATTCTCGAGAGAGTGTGTCAACTCATGTATAAATTGATGGTTGTTAGAGATACCGTTCGTATACCTCCAAGGAGGTTTAATGACCCTATAGATGAAGTGGCGTTAGAGATACTGCGAGAGGAACACGAAGGGATGATGAATCCCGAATTAGGATTCATAATAGCCGTCATTGAAGTGAAGAATGCAGATATCGGGAAATTAGTGCCAGGGGACGGTGGTGCATATCACGATGTCGAATTCTCAGTTTTGGTCTTCAAGCCAGACCTACACGAAGTCATTGAAGGAGAGGTAGTAGAGGTTGTTGACTTTGGCGCCTTCGTTCGGCTAGGCCCCATAGACGGATTATGCCACGTCAGTCAAATCACTGATGATTACATAAATTATGATTCAAAAAGATCAGCTCTTTTGGGAAAAGAAACTGGAAGGGTATTGACAATAGGGGATCGGGTTCGTGCACGAATTATTGCAATGAGTATTCGAGGAGGCTCGAGAAGCGGAAAATTAGGTTTGACGATGAGACAGCCATTCCTAGGAAAATTGGAATGGATAGAGGAGGATATCAAGAAAATAGTTGACAAGAAGAAAGAGGAGAAGGAGGAGGAGAAAAAGAAAGACGATAAGAAAGAGAAGAAGAAAGAGAAGAAAAAAGAGAAGAAGAAAGAGAAGAAGAAATGAACTGGAAAGGCATGAGAAGGGATGTATAATTGGTTAAGGAACGCGCATGCAGAACATGTAGAAAGATAGTGTCTGGACAACTCTGTTCTCGTTGTAAGACCTATACTCTATCTCATGATTTTGCAGGATTAGTTATTATTCTGGACGCTAAAGATTCTCAAATTGCTAAAAAGCTTAACATAATGGAGAAAGGAAAATACGCTTTGAAGGTTCGCTGAGTTGGAAGATCTGAGAATAACTCCTAGACTCCGTCAAGAATTAAAAAAACCCCAAGGTATATTGTTAGAAGGACCCGCAGCTGCAAATGTACGCAAAATCAAAGAACTAGTTAAGGCTTCAAAACCTCCCAAATTGATAACGGTCGGGGATGTAGTTACAAGCAACCTTATAAAAGCGAACATATTACCAGATCTATGCATCGTAGATGGTAAAACCTTGCGAGGAAAGTTCAAGATTGACCTTAAGACAAAGAAGAACTTTAGACTAAGAAACCCCAAAGGAACTGTGAACGCAAAAGCTTGGGAAGTGATTAAGAGAGCCATTTCCTCAGAAGTCAAGGTTGGGATAATAGTAGAAGGAGAAGAAGACCTGCTAACTATTCCAGCAGTGCTACTAGCCCCAGACCACGCCATTGTAATATATGGTCAACCAGACATTGGAGTGGTTGTTGTCAATATTAATGAAGAAACCAAGGAACACTATCGAAATTTAGCAAAGCAAATGGAGGAAATTTGATTGTCTATGAAAATCGATGTGATTTCGGAGAAGATGAATCCTTTACTCGGAAGAAAAGAGGTATACTTCGAAATCTCTCATCCAAAAAAGGGCAGTCCGATGAGGCTAAACATAAGAGAAGAGCTGGCCTCAAAATATAAGGTGGACCAGGATTTTGTTTTCGTTCGCAAACTGATGCCTGTTGCAGGAAAGCAAAGAATTAAGGGAATTGCAAGAATATATGAAGACAAGGATCAAGCTGTGCTTATTGAGGCTAAACACATAGTAAATAGAAATCAAGCGAAAGTAGAAGAGAAAACGGAAGTTAAAGAGGAGAAACCTAAAGAGAAAGTTGAGAAGAAACCTAAAGAGAAAGTTGAGAAGAAACCTAAAGAGAAGCCAAAGGAGAAA
>JBHLPJ010000035.1:0-11397 GCA_048939565.1 Promethearchaeota archaeon | reverse complement strand
GTTCTCCTCATCGAGTCTAGGGAGATTACTCTATTATTGGAAAAACGATATAAAAAACGTGTGCATAATCATAAGACCGTTAAGTGAATGGGAGGTTGAACTTTGATCGAAAGAGAGGAAATCTGGGAGATTCTAAAAGAATATGATAAAGGTAAGATTGCTATCGGATGCATAGGTTCACACTCTGCTCTTGATATAGCCGACGGAGCAAAAGATGAGGGTTTTGAAACGTACGTTTGGTGCGAAAAGGGAAGAGAAGAACCATATACAAGGTTCTTCAAATCCAAATATCATGATAGTAAGCTCGTAAAGGGATGTGTTGATAATTCAATTGTCCTGCAATCTTTCAAAGAAACATTAGAATATGAGAAGTTCATACGCGAGAAAAGTATTCTCTGGATTCCAAATAGGTCTTTCGTTTGTTATTGCGGAATCGATGCTGTGGAGAATGATTTTCGTATACCATATGTAGGAAGCCGAAATCTCCTCCGAATGGAGGAACGAGAAGAAGAAAAAAGCTATTACTGGGTATGTGAAAAGGCAGGCCTTCCAATCCCCAAGAAAATTAAAGATCCTAATGAAATTGATCGATTAGTCATGGTGAAACTTCATCATGCTCAAATGAAACTGGAAAGAGGATTCTTCACGACGGGCAGCCCTGAAGAATATAGAATGAAGTCGAATGAACTAATCAGACAAGGAATCATAACCCAAGAAGATCTAAAAAAAGCAAGGATTGAAGAATATGCCATAGGTCCGGTGATGAATTTCAACTTCTTCTACTCCCCCGTATCCGAAAAACTAGGTGAAGAGCCAATAGAGCTTATGGGAATTGACTGGCGTTTTGAATCTTCGCTTGATGGGTTGGTCAGAATACCTGCAGCCCAACAACTGACTCTTCCGGAGCATCAAAAAAATCCTATAATGACGGTTGTTGGCCATAACGATTGTACAATACGTGAAAGCCTTCTAAGAAATGTATTTCCACTGGCAGAGAAGTTTGTGAAGGCTACTAAGGAGCATTTCTCGCCAGGAATGGTAGGAGCATTCACCATTCAAACCATAATAACAAGCGACATGAAACCAGTAATATACGATATAGCTACAAGGGTTGGCGGCGGAACAAACGTTCACATGTGGAATGGTGCCCCATATGGGAATGTTTTATGGAGGGAGAGGATGTCCACTGGAAGAAGAACGATTCTTGAGATTAGAAGGGCTATTAATGAGGATTTACTAAAGCTTATTGTCACCTGAAAACGACTCTCTCCATAGTTTTGACACCGCTAAATACAGAAAGCTTAATTTGAAACCTCTCGGTATATATCTAGTTCAAAAGAAGAGGGAGACATATGCAATTAACGCTTGAAACGGCCGTATGGTATGTTGTCGCTATCGTAGTGGTATTAATAGCTCTGTATATCTCAGTAAGATTAGTGGCTGGACGTAAGAGTACTGATGCCCCCTTCATCCTTCGCTTGTTGGTTGTCGCTGTAATTGCGGTCTTTGCCATTCCTGCTTTGTCAACCATTGCAAGTAGACTTGGAATAGCTCAACTTGCTCCCATAATTGCGTTTATTGTGCTGATATACTCTGTAAGATATATCGTGGAGGTCCAAAAAGGGCAAAACGTTTCGCACTCACACTCAATATGGATATCCTTCATGTGCTTACTAATAATCCTTATACTAAACTTGGTAACTACAACATTCTTGGGCGTCACAATAGTTGAAATATGATCACGCAATCCTCTACTTTTTTCTTATATTGCCTTTCAAATCCATTGTTTCGCCAATTTTCATGGCTTCCACATCTATTCCTCGGGCCTTCTTTTTCATCAGCTGTTCAAAAAGACGGAAATTTGTGGATGAAATTGATGTTTCAGCATGAATAGGTGCAGCCATCCTAGGATTAATCATCTTCACAACTTTCACAGCTTTCTCAATATTGAATGTAACGATTCCACCAATAGGAATTAACAAAATATCCGTTTTGATATTCCTTAGATTCTCACACCAAACAGTATCTCCCAGATGCGCGAATGTTATTCCCTCCATACTTACCACAAATCCCATAACTCCCACCATGAATCTCATAAAAGGAAAACCATGCTTAAGGCGATATCCAGCGATCCTAACTCCGTCCAGAACTAGGGTTTTACCGTCTTGAAGATATCTCAATAATCTTGCTGGCACTCCTTTTTTATATGCCACACCAATCGTCTGTCTGTTTCCTACTATGAGAGCTTTGTGCCTTTTTGCCATTTCTGCAGCATTACCAAAATGATCCTTATGTCTATGCGTAATACAGATCAGGTCAACTTCTTCTTCTTGGGGAACTAATATCCTTCCTTTGACGATGCCCGGATCCAGGACTACGTTTTTCTCCCCAGTTAACCTGAATGCTGAGTGACCATAGAATTTCATCTTAACCATTCTGAAAAATCACCCTTTCAGATTTCAGGCTAATTACGATACGTTTTAATAAGCATTGCCTAAATATAATTGTGGGTGTCCTCATGTGTCCGAGGACCTGAATACAGAATACAGAAATCCGTTTGGCAGGTGTATTTCACAGGATCAATGAGCTAAACCGAAACGCGTCAGGATTGGGATTATCCGAATTCACTTTGTCAGGTTGCTGTTCGTAAATTCGACAACCAAGAGTCCGCCCTATTCTTGGGGTCCCAGATATTGTTTCAGGTATATTGTTAAAATATAGGTTTTCTGAATATTGAGGGGATATCGATAGAAAAATATCGTTTGTTAAAAGAAAGAGATTTCATAGAGAAATATGGTGAGAAACTGGCAGGATTTATCTCATCAGAGGAAAATCGAGAGCGTGTACTCGCCCTGGTTGAAGAGTTGCTTTCACACATATGCGACGTATGTGTCGAATGTGAGTCTGATAGAATAAAGTGTGCCTTCAAGCCCATATGCGGCTCCAATCGTCCTTTCCTCAATGTAATGATAGATCTTGGCATGAAGCTGGAAGATCTTCCGCAATACTGTCTTCAGCAGCGTACAAATATGATCAAGCGGTACCTACATGGAAAAATCAAATATCTCTCGTTAAAGGACGCAAAGATTCCTCTAAAACTCCTTCTCGAGACCATTCCAAAAGATCGTTCCCTTCCTTTGTTTGTCCCTAAGAATCCTAAGGAGTTAATCGACGTCCTTAAGGATGAATTCAACAGAAATTTCGAGGAAGTAACCATAACTCCAGATGAAGGTGACGAGAAGTACCTCCATAATATACCGGAGAAGATTATGTTTGTTGCAGTGGACGGTAAGCTCCTATATTTGGATTTAGAGAACGGAACTGCGACAATGAACCCCTTGAATGATCCCATAGATTCGGAAGCCAAACTAAAACTACTAATACGTCATCTAGCCAAGGTCAACGGTCTGGATGTAGATATTATTGAAGAGATGTATGGTTTTTGGTATTTGAATTTCTTGCTATTGGATAAATGTGATGGCCTTGGTAAAGAGATTATAGACTCGTTAAAATACTATATAACAACTTTGGAGCCCTACTCCGACTACGTTACCTATCGTCTGGATGACGAAAAACTATACCTCTTGGTCGATGTGAAACCTCCCGGCAAAAGTCCCTTGGGAAAGGCCATAAAAATGAAGACCTTGAATAAAATATTCGAGGTTGTTCAACAAGCTTGGAAAACACTCGAAAAAGAGTCTAAGGACAAAGAATCCAAAGACAAGAAATCCGAGGACAAAAAAGACAAGGACAAGAAATCCAAAGATATTGAATCGAAGGACACAGGACCTAAAGATAAAAAGACTAAACCAAAGACACGCGGGGCCAAGAAGTCTGGGAATTAGTCTACTGGCCCTCTTTACAAGGCAATTGTTATGAGAAATTAATATAAATCACTAAAAAGAACATTAAAGAAAACTTTTACGCTAAAATGTTAAATAGATTCAAAAAGGTGATATGTCTTGGAAAAACCTACCTTGAGAACAATTTTGAAGGATATGCTAAATCTCTCTGAGGAAGAAGCTAGTACGTACATGTATCTTCTTATAATAGGGCAATTAACCGCCAGCGAGGTATCTTTATACACTGAGATATCTTATGATATGACTATTGAGATTCTGGGGAAGCTGAAGGAACGGCAATTGGTAAAAGAAACACCAGGTCTGGTTGTCCGATATTCTGCTGTGGCACCCTATGAAGGATTTGCCAAACAGCTTAGGGCATTCCAGGATAGACTAGTTCGTATTAGGGATGATGTGGATAATGCAATCAGATCATTCCTAGCGAAACTGGCAACCGATGTTTCACAGTGGAAGGTATCTCTTTCGGATGCGGTTAATTTGCAGGCGAATAGAGCTAGGGATCAGATTCTGAAGACAAAGGAAGATTCAACAACTTCTCTCCGAGATGCCCTTGAATCGACTAAATCTGATATATCCTCCCGGATTACCTCTCATGTGAAAGATGACAAGACTGTTACCGATGATTTCGTTAACTCAGCAGTAGAAAAGATTTCCATACTGCTGGATAAATTCGAATCAGAAGTTACTAATCTAAAGGAAGGACTCAACTCGAGTCTTGATACGAATCTGCAAGTGTTTTCCAAAGAAATGACTGAGCAAAGGACCGAAACTTTGGGTGTTCTGGATGAAAACAAGGATTCAATCGAAAGTACTGTCAGTCAACTCTCGACATATCTTAAAGATGCTTTTAGTTCAAGCGTTGACCAGCACAAAAAACAATTCTCCACTCTTCAAGAGAATTTGAACACTGCCACTGCAGATTATAAGGAGAACCTAAGGACTGATATGAGCGACTTTCTCGCCAGAGTCTCTCAAGACATATCTGAGTGGTCGTCCAAACATCAGGATCTATCATCGCAGAGATGTAAGTATTTCTCTGAAACCATCGACTCAATGAAAAGCGATATCGATGAGAGCGCAAACAACCTAAAGTATGCCATAAATACAACTCTCTCTGCAAGCCACGAAGAACTGAAAACAACTGCAACGGATCTTAAGGAGAGTCTTTCTAATGCCCTGAATCAATATCGAGATTCCTTTGAAAATAGCCTTTCGGAGACAAAGCAAAAAATGATCGAACTAATCTCAAACTCTTTCCAGTCTCAACTGAATCAATATTCCAAAATCTCTGAAGATATTAGAAAAGACGTAATTTCAGCGATAGACAAACATACTGATTGGCACGGAACAAGTATGGATGAAATACAGAAAAGCTCTGTGGATACACTAGATGAGACCCAAACCAAGATTTCAGAGGAAGTGGCAACAGCCAATGAGAATTTTACAACAGCAACAAGTAATTATCTTCAAGAATTGATCGAAAGCAATCGTCAAAGCAAGGAAGCAATTAGTGAAACAATTGCAGGGCAGAAGAAAAAGATCAGCAAAGTAGTAAAATCCTTGCAGACCGCATATACAAGAACGATTGATAAAAACTTGTCTGAGTTCGAGGCGGCTCTATCGAATCTGGATAATAACATAACCTCCAGCCTAGATACAAACGCTGAACAAGTCCTTTCAAGAACCGAGGAATTGAAAAGGAAAATTAACGAGAAGACTTCAGCAACTATTCAGAAGTATACCGCCGAGACTGATGTCAGCAAAACCTCTATAGCTGATTCATCCGATACATTCTCAAAGGAATCAGAAGAATTGGCTGGAACGATGAAGCTCGATGTTACAACCTTTGGAGATGAGCACAAAAAGGACTTCGCATCATTTGCCAAAGAGATGGACAGTAATCTAGAAGCAAAGCTCACAGAGAATACTGAGACGCTGATAAATAATAGCTTAGATATGTTGACTTCTCACGAAAAACAATACATAGAAAATGTCAAAGCGCTTGAATCTACATTATTAGGAAACATTGACTCGGTTATAGGCAGAGTCACCACAACCGGTAAGGAGATTAACACGAAGGCCGGCGAAGGCATAAACATCATTCATTCTGATGCTAAGACAAATGAAGAAATGCTGAAGGCTGCATGGGATGAGGTATCCAGAACTGCACTATCAGAGGCTCAAGAATCCTGGCATTTGGTGACTAAAACTGCTATACTTGTTCATATCACCGATATGCTGCTGAGGACAAAATCTACGATAACAATCGTCATCCCAGACTTGGCAGATGTGCCTGCTGAGAACTTGCTGGCGACTCGTCCCCAAATAAGAGTTCATGTCGTTACAGGAATTGACATAGCTAAAGACGCTCCAAAGATCAAACAACTATTGGAAAAGGGTAATATTCGTTTATGGGATCGTCCTGCTCGTGATTCTTTCGGGTGTGCCAGAGACGCAGAAGAAGTGCTACTTGCCCCCTCAATGGGTGAGCCTCAGAAGATAGTTGCCACAATATCCGAGCATCCTGGTTACGTAGAGCTCTTCCATAAAATCTTCGGTCCTATGTGGATGGCATCTTCAAAAGAGGTTAAGCTGCGAGATCTTGTATAACCCCCTCTTTTTATGAATTCCATTCTAGCCTATTTCTATTTCTTAAAACGCAAAGAGCAAAAGATGAATACAACTCAAAAGATGCTTGTTTGTTTAAATACATCCGATTTTTGCACTCTTCAGGGTTATTCCTACATTTCTTGGTTTTTCAAAAACCTAATCAGTTAATTTTCTCAAGATAATCGAAGTATTTGAAATTTTAACACCTTTAATCTTTCGGATATCGACCACGGCGGTCTTTAATTCATCCATGTCCTTGCAGGAGACTTTCATAATATAATCATAATCTCCCGTAACAAAATACAGCCACTCGATTTTCGCAACCTTCAACAATTGACCTTTAATAATCTCTGGCGTCGTGTGTTCTGTTGTAATGCTTATGAATGCTGTAATCTCTTCCTTCAAAAGGAAGCCTCCCTTCAGCTGAATGAATTACTCTAAACCAAATAGAGAATAGACCTCCAAGAATATAAGCGTTAATTTATGAGGGATAAAATTAATCTCCCCCTTCCGTGTCCGACTCGCTTTCTTCTGTCTCTCCGATTCCGTAGAGGTCCTCAAAAGCCTCCCTTTCTTCTTCACTCACCTTTCTTCTTAAAGGTCCTTCGACTATTTCCAGGCGCTCCTTAACGGAGTGGGGAATTCTATAAACAATCTTATACTCGCCAAGTTTATCACGAGCTTCTTTTGTAAAACCACATTTTCGACAGGAAAGCAGGATTTTACTGCTGTGTTTTTTGGGCACGAGGAGAGCTCCACATTCCGGACAGAATTCCATCCTATTCCCCTCAATTCTTTTTATGCATCATCCATTGGCAGGAATTGCTGAATTCCTCAGAATTATGCTGATAAATATCACATATTTAAACCTATGCATATCAGAGAAAGCCATTTAAGGTTAGATGAATCTTAAAAATATAAAGGCCAAGTGTAGATTCAGTCTAGTTCACCTGGAGGATCTTAGAATGGCTGAGACATCAATATTCTTACCAAGACGATTTTTTATTACTAACGCAAAGGGCTCAAGCAGCACATCCATTGCTAATGCTTTTGACGCAGCTCTATTGAATGCTGGCATAAGTAGCTGCAATTTGGTTGAGGTATCTTCGATCATTCCTCCCAATGCTGAGCATGTGCATCGGTCGATAGAAATACCACCTGGGACTATCACTTTTGCTGTTATGGCCAGAAAGGATGGTAAATCTGAGAAACACATTGGAGCTGGCATAGGATGGGCCTGGGGAACCCTGAGTACGGGTAAGCGTCTTGGAATCGTTGTGAAGGAGGAAACAGAATCTACAGATGACAATCTGATTAAAGCAGAACTTGAAAAGAAGCTTAAAGAGATGGCCAGCATAAGAAACATGAAACTTCTAGAGATACATACTCAAGTAGAGCAGATGGAAGTTCCTAAGGATAAGTTTGGCAGTGTTGTGGTTGCTTTCATATATCTTCAATAGACTCCTTTATCCCAAACATGACGCGCAGAGAAGTTCAAAGATCATCTTCGCAGCACTGACCGCGGTGGACCCGTTATCATATTCAGGAACAACCTCAACAACATCCAGGCCGACCACTTTCTTGGAAGCTTCAGAGATACCCAAGACAAGTTTCAGCAAAGTAGAAAAGCTTAATCCTCCAGGTTCTGGGTTTCCAACGCCTGGGGCGTAAGCAGGATCCAAAACGTCCATGTCAATTGTCAGATAGACTCCGTCAAACTTCGCTAACAGATTCTTTGCCGAATTCATTATGCTTTGCACCCCTTTTTCCTGAATATCATAGGAAGAAAACTGAATCACCTTTCCTTCTGCAAATTCATACTCTTCCTTGGAACAACTCCTGATTCCCAACTGGATAATTGCTTCAACCCCTACTATTTCCGATATCCTTCGCATAACTGTGGAATGTGAGAACCTCTCACCCATGTAGGAATCTCTAAGATCCATATGTGCGTCAAAATGAATCACTAAAATACCATCTTTCAATGCCTTTACCGATCCATAGGTCAAAGTATGTTCTCCACCAATTAATACTGGGATTTTTTTGGCCTCCAAAACTTCCTTAACAACCAGTTCAACGCGTTTGAGCGTTTCTTTGGTGTTACCATGGACTACGTCGATATCTCCCATATCACATATTCCGCCACTAGCTAATCCTTTCTTGGCTTTCAAACTATATGCCTCGATGTTATTGGAGGCCTCTCTCACCGCTCTAGGCCCAAACCGTGAACCAGGTCGATAGCTACTCGTTCCATCGAATGGAACTCCAATGACCACATAACGGGCTGCATCAAATGAGGCAAAACTGCCCATAAAGGTATTGTGAGGCGATACATGAAACCTTCTATCCATAAATATTCCTCTCCTGGCTTTAATTTCAGCTGTCATTCCTAAAAGGATTTCCTAGGTACTTTGAGAACATAAATTAAGATTTTTATTCATATTCTTGAATTATAATCTCTGGTGGGAGATGTTTTATGAAGAAGATTACCATGAAGGGTTTCGATGAGACAACAGATATTAGGACTGCTCTAAATACCTTTCTTCCGTTGATTAGTTTGACTTGTGAAATCGAAGAAATCGGTACAAATGAAGGATTGGATCGTGTACTGGCTGAGGATATCCGATCAGCTGTTAACATTCCTCGGTTCAATAGATCTGCTATGGATGGTTATGCAGTTAGAGCAAAAGACACATTTGCTGCATCAGAAAACAACCCTTTGACCTTTTCGGTGGTTGATTCAATAACTGCAGGGCAAACTCCAACCATTGGAGTAGAAGAGAAGCAGGCCATCATGATAATGACCGGGGGGCAATTGCCGCCAGGAGCAGATTCAGTAGTTATGTTTGAATATACCAATGAATTGGATGAGAACAGAATTGAGGTCTATAGACCGGTTGTGCCAGAAGAAAATGTTTCATTGGTAGGAGAAGATGTTCGTCAAGGTAATACAATACTGAAACGTGGCACAATTCTAGGACCCCAAGATATTGGAATACTGTATGCTCTTAACACTCTTTCCATTAAGGTTTTCAAAAAACCGCTTATTGCAATTGTTTCAATAGGTGATGAATTAATAGAACCAGGAGAGGTTCTTGCTCCCGGAAAGATTTACAATACCAATACACCCATGATTCTGGCCCTCGCAAGGAAATTGGGAGGATTGCCAATAAATCTGGGAATCGCCCGAGACGATCCTGTGGAGATAAAAACAAAAATATTGGAAGGAATTGCCAAAGCAGATATACTGATTCTCATAGGGGGAACATCTGTAGGCAAGAAGGACCTAGCTCCAGGCGTGGTGGCTTCTATTGGAAAGTTGGTTGTTCACGGCATATCCATGCGACCTGGTAAACCTACTGGACTAGGAATAGTCAAAGAAAAACCTGTAATTCTGGTCCCTGGCAATCCCGTAGCTGCAATGATCAGTGTATACACATTTGTCCATAGAGTGATCCAAAGAATATCTGGCCTGGCTCCCAAGCAAATAATACCACGTATCAAAGCAAAAATAACCAGACGTATACCTTCAAATGTCGGTAGACGCGACTTTGCCAGAGTTCTTGTTAAAGGCGAAAGAGGAAAATATATTGCGGAACCAATTAGAGTAGCTGGTTCAGCAATTCTCTCAAGCATGGTAAAGGCAAATGGCATTGTTGTCGTACCTGAAAACAGAGAAGGAATCGAAGAAGGCGAAGAGGTGGAAGTCTTTCTGATACGACGGCAAATTGAAGGTGAGATCATTTGAAGAAACGAAAGATCTTTAAAGAACTCGTTACTTTGGAGCAGGCCCTTCAAATATTGAGTAAGCATCTAAAACTGGTCCCCGATATCGAGAAAATATCCCTAGCTTCAGCACAGAAAAGAATCCTGGGCCAAAACATCATTTCGCCAATCGATGTTCCAGGATTTGACCGAGCTACTATGGATGGTTTTGCTGTCATAGCTGAGGACACGTTTGGGGCTGAAGAAACACGTCCGAGGAGGCTCAAGATTGTGGGGAGTTTAGAAGCAGGAGAAGCCCCGAAAGTTGGGATCAAAAGCGGTGAAGCCATTGAAATCTCAACAGGTGCACCTTTGCCCAGGGGGACCACTGCCGTAGTAATGGTCGAATACACAGCTCAGTCTCAGGGGTCTGTAAATATCTATAAGTCGGCTCGACCTGGGGAAAACATCATGGCAACTGGCTCTGACATCATGATGGGTGAACTCATTCTAAGGAAAGGACAGGTTCTGACTTCCAGAGAGATTGGTGTATTGGCAGCAGTGGGCATGACCGGAGTAGAGGTCTTTCGTAAGCCAAGAGTGGCAATCCTCTCAACAGGGAATGAAATCATGCCCCTTGATCAAGTACTCGATTATGGGCAGATATTTGATGTTAATTCGTATTCCATTGCAGCAGCAGTAGAGGAAAGCGGCGGTATACCAGTTTTCCTAGGCATAGGGCGAGATAACGAAAAAGAACTAAAAGAAAAACTCAGTCAAGGATTAGCCCAGGCAGACCTGATTCTGACAAGCGGCAGCACATCCGCCGGTATAGGAGATATGCTATATAATATAATAGATGAGCTAGGAAAGCCTGGAATTATAGTTCACGGAATTGCTGTGAAACCAGGTAAGCCTACCATTATTGGAATTGTAGATGATAAACCTATTTTTGGACTTCCAGGATATCCTACCTCTGCATTAACCATTTTTAATTTACTTGTCCGTCCAACGATACAGAGGTTGGCGGGAATTTCCACCAAACCATCGACCAAGATCTCTGCCAAAGTAGCCACAAAAATCCACTCTGTTCTGGGAAGGAAGCAATTCCTTCCTGTAAGTATTGTGGAAACAGAAGATGGATATAGGGTTTATCCCTCGTTGAAAGAATCTGGCGCCATTACTACTCTAGCAGAGGCTGATGGCTTTATTCAAATAC
>JBHLPJ010000144.1:0-3578 GCA_048939565.1 Promethearchaeota archaeon | reverse complement strand
CCCCTACTGTGGATCGTTCATATATGGAAATGAGAGATTTTTCTGCAGTTCATGTGGATTATATTTCATAAAAGATATGGAAGGCAACTATGAAATACCCATGGAGCAAAGAGAGCATCTAATTGATGAACAAGAGACGATCAGGCAGACTTTTTCATCCCACGTCAGGAATCTGCTTCATTTCGATGAGTGGGTTTACCATTCCGTTAACTTCTACCAGAGAAGACCTCTATCAGTATCAATAGACGAGGATGTTTTGGTTGTTACATCAAAGAGGGTAATTAGATTCAAGTCAGATGGAAGAAAGGAAGACAACTGGGAAATCCCGGTAGACGAAGTGATTTCGATTTCATCATCTATCGAGCATAAAATCGACTGGGTGGGTAAAGGTGGTTTGAGAATGGTGCCATTCATGGTTTTTCGTTTTGCCTATGCGTCTGACAGGGGCTCGAAGTACAAGAAAATAGAAATACTTCATGAGGAGTATGTAAGATACGCACTTCCTGAAGAAGCAGAATCTATTGGTAAATTTGTGGAAAAAGCCAGAGAGGCAGGAAAAATGAGGCTTGACTGATAGCTTCTGGCAGGAGTAGATCTTGTTGAAAAAGAATTCAAGATTAACCGAACGGACAGCAGAGATCAAGAGCTCTGATGGAAAGCAACTCGGTGCAGTTGAAGAGATAATAGACGGTGAAATCATCGCTGATATCTATGTCGGGGAAAGAGCAATATCTCTGCTTCCAAAGGATTTGATTCATAATATTAAAAGGAAAACGGTTTATCTAACTCTGAATGAAAAAGAGTTTGAAAAGTGGTGGAAAAGCTGTATATCAGAATACATTGACCCAGGAGACCTCGACTCTATAGAAAGAGAGATTTTCGTATCTTTTGATGAGAATTTCGGAAGCGAAGTGATTTCAACTCTGTTGAGGGGCAAGAAATGTGCCTTTTGTGGCTCTTCCGTAACTGGGCAGGAACGCTTCTATTGCCGTTCTTGCAGAACGCTCTTCATGAAAGATGATTTACGCAAGATTACAATTCCGAATGAGCAAAGAGAGAAGTTGTGTGATGATCAGCTGAAGATTAAGCGATCCTTCTCTAAATATCTCAGAAGTATGCTCCATTTTGATGAATGGATCTATCATTGTATTAGTGAGCAAGGCTCACCACCCCATCCTCCGTCTTTGGATGAAGATGTTCTTCTTGTGACGTCAAAAAGGGTGATACGGTACAGGTCGGATGGAAGTAAGATAAACAATTGGAAAATCCCCATTGATAACATCGCGTCCGTCTCTACAACCCGCAAAGTTCCCGATGTTTATGATCATAGTTATTATTATCGCCAAGGGCTAAATCCTTTGCTAGCTTATTTTCGCAGAACGAGAAGGGTTTATAGACTACTTCATCGTCCTCTCAGACCGAGGGCATATTTGCATTTCCGCTTTGATTATGACACGTCCAAAGGTTCCCGTCAGAAAGTGGCTCTATTTCCTTTATACACGCGTGGCAAACGTATTCTTCCTAGCGAGACCGAATCCGTTGGAAAGTGGGTAGAGAGAATTAAGGAATTGAGAAGAATAAAGGCAGGTTATAATATCTAGTACCAAATCAAGATCTACTCAATCTATTTTTTGAGAATATTCGTCGCCTTTCCGTAGATACCGCCGATGGTTGTGGCTAAAACATGTGGCTTTGAATAAGAGGAGTCCAAAGATATTCCTCGTATTTGAAATATCACTCCAGTTTTGGCCTGAATTTTGGTCTGAGCTCGGCCTCTGGCTCAATCGGTGTTCTTCTGCACCTTTTGCCCTTGAAGAATATCTTTCTCATCTCTGCTTCAGCCTTGGATTTCGCTTCTTTCCAGCCATTTCCAAAGGCGACAAGCTCAAGAACCCTTCCGCCTGTGGTAGCCAGGTTGTTATCTTCGTCACGTTTATTGGGGTCATTTCTAAACTCCGTTCCACTATGATAGACTCTGACACTCGAATCAACTCTTCTCAATCCTCTTATGGGTTGGTTCGTGTGGTGGTTCCCAGGATAGCCCGGATACTCCCCCCTGTCATCTTCTTCACCAGCTGCAGGAATCCAACCCCCGCTCACTGCAACCAAGACGTAGGTAGAATGCGGATCAAATTCTATTGGTACCTCATGCAATCTTCGCTCCACGATTGCTGAGGCCAATTCGTAATAATCGGTTTTTAGCCTGGGTACTATTGCTGAAGCCTCCGGGTCTCCATGTCTTCTATTAAACTCCAGAATCCTCGGAACCACATCTCCATTTTCTTCTGAAAGCATTATCCCGAAATATCCGATACCAATATATTCGTGCCCAGTTTCTTCCTGGAACTTTCTTAGAGTGGGTACGGCAATCTTCTTCATTATTTCGTCTTTGAACTCATCTTCCTTAGGATGAGGAGAGATGCAAATCATCCCACCCGTGTTCGGATTAATCCCGTTGAAGTATTTGCTTATGTATTTTCGGTCCACAAGTGTATAGTCAAAGGCCTTCTTCGAGTCCTTTGCAGTTCCAAGAAAAGATATTGTCTTTCCATCTGTTGCTACAAAAAGCATGATCTCAAGCCCATAGAGCCTTTTCTCAACAACTATTTTATTACCTGCAGAGATCCCCTTTTCCTTGTTGTCAAATTCCCGGTCTATCATGATCCTGTCTACAACTCTGAGGGCCTGATCCTCATTCTCACACGGTATGGATCCTTTTCCAGCACAGATCTCGGCCACCTTTGCAACGACGTTTTCATCCGGATTCTCTCTGTAGAAGTTCCTTATGTATTCTTTAGCCTTGTTAGGGTCGCTAAAATTGGCAAATTCTGGCACAGGAATATTGTGTCGTTTCCAGAAGTCCTTTGCCCAGCATTTATCAGTTTCCAAAATTCCGGCTTCTGCTTTTTGCCCAACTACGTTGTATTTCCCAATGTTGTGAAGCTTATCAACTATACCCTTTGTCAAATAACCTTCCGGTCCAACATCTATCAAATCTATGGGGTTCATTTTTGCAAAATCTACTATTTCATCTATTTCTTTTAGACCAAGCCTTACGGTCTTTTTCATCAGACTAATACCTGCATTTCCAGGAGAGACACAAACCACGTTTGCGCTTTTTTCATAAGCTTCGGCCAGGACTTGCTCCCTAGCACCTCCGCCTACGACCAGTACTGTTGCCATAGGCCTACGTTTTGGAACTCCTTATTTATACTTTTTCATCTATACAAAGAATCAATCAACTATCACAATTAGAAGATTAGCACTACTGGGCAAAAGGAATCCCCCTTTCGCTCGGAAGACCAAATAAAATTGGGAGTTATGAAACTCTGGAAAAACCTTAATATAGTCGGCAAAGTGATTAATGGCGTTGTATGCTGCCCAGAATGAAAAGGAAGATCCAATCATGGGAAATGACGGTCAACGGGCTGAAACCGAACCGTTGAAATCGAGAGTTGGAATTTCAACCCGTTCATTATTCATGGAGGAGATCGGTGGTGCGGCCTATCTGAGTAAACTGATCAATGCAGTGCCGTCGGCGCTGCACGTGGAGTCTTATGCTGATACTGTCATCGATA
>JBHLPJ010000143.1:0-3626 GCA_048939565.1 Promethearchaeota archaeon | reverse complement strand
TGAATGTCCTCATATTGCTTGACCAAATCCGGTGTGAGGCTCGGACTGATCTTCCCTAATGCAGCCTTAAAGTGTTTCATTTGAACCTTCGAAGCTTCCTTCGTCTCACGCAGAGCCATCATACCAGCTTCTCTACAGAGGTTGTCAATATCGGCACCTGAAAATCCTGGAGTTTGATCAGCCAGTTTCTCCAGATTTATATCTTCGGCTAATGGCATTTTGGCTGTATGGACCTCAAAAATCCTCAGCCGTGCGTCCTTGTCTGGCGCTGGTACCAAGATTATCCTATCAAATCTTCCGGGTCTCAAAAGAGCAGAGTCCAGAATATCTGGTCTATTTGTCGAAGCAATAACCACAACGCCTTTGAGATCCTGGAGTCCATCCATTTCAGCTAATAGTTGATTAACAGTGCTTTCGTAAACTCGAGTGGATTCAGAGATACCTCTCCTGGGTGCCAGAGCATCCAATTCATCAAAGTATACTATTGAAGGTGCCGCAGTCCTTGCTTTTCTGAATATCTCCCTTATCGCTTTCTCAGATTCGCCAACCCACTTAGAGAATATCTCTGGTCCTCTTATTGAAATGAAATTCGCTTCGCTCTCACTTGCAACTGCCTTGGCAAGAAGTGTTTTCCCGCAACCAGGGGGACCGAATAAGAGTATCCCTTTTGGGGGACGTATGCCGATTTTCCCAAACTTATCTGGATATTTCAGAGGCCATTCTACCGCCTCTATGAGTTCACTCTTTACGTTATCCAATCCACCAATTTCATCCCACTTTATTTCGGGGATTTCTAACATAACTTCACGCATTGCGGTAGGCTCAACCATCTTCAATGATTCCTCAAAATCGTGGCGAGTGACATATAGAGCTTCGATTATTTCCGAAGGTATCATGGGTGCATCCAAGTCTAATTTTGGCAAAATTCCACGTAGCGCGTTTATGGCGGCTTCTCTACAGAGTGCTGCAAGATCTGCACCTACATATCCATGGGTCCTGCGAGACAGGTCATCTAGATCTACATCTTCACGTAGCGGCATACCACGAGTATGGACCTCAAGAACTTCCTTTCGGCCATGCTTATCAGGAACGCCGATCTCAATTTCTCTGTCGAAACGCCCTGGCCTTCTTAGAGCAGGATCCAATGCATTAACACGATTGGTCGCCCCAATAACTATAATCTTGCCCCGTCCTTTAAGACCGTCCATCAAGGCAAGCAATTGTGCCACAACTCTCCGCTCAACTTCGCCAGTAACTTCTTCTCGTTTGGGAGCTATGCTATCTATCTCATCTATGAATATAATGCTTGGAGCATTCTTTTCGGCATCATTGAACACCTCACGAAGCCTTTGCTCAGATTCACCGTAAAATTTGCTCATGATTTCAGGGCCATTGATAGCAATGAAGTTTGCATCAGATTCGTTGGCCACAGCCTTAGCCAATAATGTTTTGCCTGTGCCCGGTGGCCCATGAAGCAAAACTCCTTTGGGAGGATCAATACCGAGTCTTCTGAACAACTCTGGATGTTTGAGAGGCAATTCAACCATTTCCCTAATTCTTTGAATAGCATCATCTAGCCCGCCCACATCTTCGTAAGTAATCAGTGGGACTGCAGGTTTCATAGGCTTCTCTAGAACGAGTATTTCAGTATTAGGTGTAATCTGTACGATACCCAGTGGCTGAGTCTGAGCAACCATAAGACGGATTTCACCGAGAGCAAAGGGAACCCTAGTACCGAAAAAGCCTGTGAGAATTGAGGCCTCAGTTCTTGAGGGAGCAGTCGGACCTGTTACACTGATTACGTCTCCACGAGTTACTGGCCGATTGACTAAATTCTGCCTAAGAACTCGTCCATCAACGACAAGTTTGCCATCCTGCGTTGGTGCAAGAACCACTTTTTTCGCTTTCTGTGGCTTTATTTTTTGAACTTTAACATATTCGCCGATGCCAACACTTGTGTTTGCTCTGAGAAGTCCATCCATTCGAACGAAGCCCGTCCCAGAGTCCTCAAGACGCCCTCTTACGACTACTGCTCCTGTCTTCTTTTTTTGTCCCTCAATCTCAATAATATCTCCAGATGATATTCTCAGTTCTTCCATGACCTTGGAATCGATCCGCACAATGCCTCTACCAGCATATCGCTTATCGATATCCGAAACCCTGAGCTTAATTTGCTTAGTCATTCTCATACCTCCATTTTGATGAGCATAATTATTCTATCATACTTCCTATCTCTTTATAGGTCTTCCATCATACTCTTTAACGATTTAAAATTCTTTTCCACCAACTTAAACATCTTCTCAAATATACTCGTCCAGCTCTCGATCATTGCTTTTATCAGCTGTTCGCCAGTATCCGTTACTCCGTAGATCTTTCTCTCGGGCCCCTTTTCCCCTTCTTGGATTGTTATTGTTGTCTCTTCTATCCATCCATCTTCCTCCAATCTCTTTAGCAAAGGATATATTGTTCCAGCTTTGATATTGACAAGACCCTTAGACCAATCCGAGAGAATCTTGCATAGTTTGGCCCCGTACATCGGTTCTTCATTTAAGAGATTCAGAACCCAGAATTCCAAGGTACCCCTTCGCATTTCCTTAAGCCATCTATCCAATTTCTTCTCCACTATATCCACATCCACTTCGAATCACCGAATATATAGTATTACAATATATAGGATTACAATGTGAAGTGACAATAACTATTTAAACCTGTTGGTCTTTCCCAAAACCTCCTCATCAAAACCCCCTGGCTTATAGCCTTCCATATCTAGGGTGACATAACGATACCCCAACCTCTTCAACTCTTTGGCAGTCCTACTCATTAAATCCAGACTGAACATTTTACCTAACTCATCAACCCCTATTTCAATTCTGGCGATGTCATCGTGGTCTCTGACCCTGAGTTGCCTAATACCTGTGAGCTCATGAATAATTTCCTCTGCCTTTCCGATTCGAAGAAGCCTTTCCTCTGTAATCTTCCGACCGTAGGGGATTCTCGAAGAAAGACACGCAGTTGAGGGCTTGTCTGCAACATGAGGAACAAGGATCTTAGCAATCTCCCTGACTTCCTTTTTAGAGAGATTCACATCCGCCAACGGAGCAGCAATTCCATGTTCTTCGAGTGCACGTCTTCCAGGACGATGTTGATTCAAATCGTCAGCATTCAAACCATCAGCAATAATCGCGATACTCTCCTTCTGCGCGATCCTTTTGAGCTTTGATATTAGTTCTGTCTTACAATAGTAGCATCGTGTGGGAGGATTCATAACAAAGTCCGCGTTATTTAATTCGTCAGTTTCTATTACCATATGCCTGATTCCGATTTCCTTGGCTGTATTCTCTGCCGTCTGGAGTTCTTTTGATGGAAGGGCAGGAGAATTTGCTGTGACCGCCAGTGCATTCTTTCCCAACGCGATCTTAGCTGCTGCAGCTAAAACAGAACTATCAACACCACCAGAGAGTGAGACCAGGACACTTCCCATTTTGTGCAGTTCATCCAAAAGTCTGATAAACTTATCTCTTATGGTCCCTTCAAGTTGAACTGAGTCATTCTTCATATTTAAAATTGTCAATAGACAATCCCCCAATAACTCAAAAAGCTAAGTTCTGCAAAAAGATCGGAAGAGC
>JBHLPJ010000034.1:0-11682 GCA_048939565.1 Promethearchaeota archaeon | reverse complement strand
ATTGGCTTTGCCAATGCGATTAACAACCGCCTTATTGCACAAATCGGCTGGAAAGCAGATATGATCCGAATTAGGGCGTATTCTCCAATAAAGTCGGGAGATTTTTTTCGTTAATTAGTCAAAAAGCGAAGGAGGAGGATTTCTGCAACACATATCTTTTTAACTAAGAAGGTTTACTATGCATTGAGAGATGCCTTATCAAGAGGAAAGTGGGTGAGCAAAGGCAGAAGAGAGTGAAAGCAATCCCATGTCTCGGACATAAAAGCAAATGGTGTCAGAGATGGCAGTTAGAATGGAGGAGCAAGAACAGGTTCATAAGAAGAAGAACACGATTAGCAGTGGACCATTGTATGAAAAATACACCGCTCCCAAAGACGGGCTCAGGCTAGGGCGAACATATCTGGATGGATGCCCCTGCTTCATATGTAAGGAAATAAAAGCTTGTGGAGCGGGACACGAAATATCGCCAATTTTGTGCTCAGAGCTTGGAATTTGGGCTCAAGAATCAGCCAAGAGAAAAAGGTAACCGAAGCTTTTGCTTTTTGGCTAGTGCGTTATTTTGGCACTAAGATAGCCCACTATAGCGTCTACACTACCCTGAATGTCATAGCTTGTTGCGTATTTCAATTTTTTTACCTCTTCGGCACCCAAGACCCGCGAGGCTTCCATTATAATTGCAACCGGTATTGATCCACACATTGTGGTCTTCCTGGCGAGGTCCAGCATTTTGGTCGTATTAAGTTCAGAGATGGCGGATATGATTTTCCCATCGGTCTCGTATATCCATTCAATTACTTTTTCGATGGGTCCTGAGCCAACAGGAGCAAAACCATAAAACATAGAGCCGTAATGGGTCATATCAGTGCTTGCCAAAATAATAATGTCCTGCTTGCTTTTTTCTATGGCTTTAGCTACAACTTCACCCACACGACGACAAACATCCAAATCAGACCTTCCAACAGCAATAGGAACAATTTTGAAATCTTCCCCATAGAGAAACTGAAGAAAAGGAAGTTGAACTTCTAGACTGTGTTCCCGTTCGTGTGGCCAGCTATCTGCCACTATAAGACTTTTGTCTTCCTCTTTTCCCAGATTCATCATGGACTCAGCAAGTGTTTCATCGATCTCTACCTTACCCAAGGGGGTTTGCCAGATTCCTTCTTTCATGATAGCAGTCCCTAGATATCCACCATGACTGGGGCCAATAATAACGAAAGTCTCAGGTCGACCGTCATGGGCCAGCTCGTAGAAAAGATGCGCAGCAATAGGACCAGAATAAATATATCCTGCATGGGGGCTAATCCCCGCGATTATTCTGCGTGGCCCATCGGTTCTTACTCTGGGCAGCTTACCAGGACCATGAGGATTCAGGAAGGAGCTCTTAATAAGTTCTTTTGCCTCGGCAGGCGATGATGAGTAAAAGCCGGTTGCAATCGGACGCCTTACAATCAAATAAATCCCTCCAAACTCTTTTACTTGTTCTCCCGATGAATATAAACCCTCGTCGTATAATTACTTTTTCAGCGAAAAAGTGATTAAAGCATAAAGGCATTAAAGATAGAGCAATTCATTTTATTCTTCATTCGGTGGAGGAAAGTTCTATGCGAAGAAGACCTGTAGGTAAAATCAGTTTAGAAGATCTCAAGAAATTCGTATTTCCTTATACAGGGGTTCAGGATAGTTCCGTCATATTGGGACCAAGAGTTGGGGAAGATACTGCCTTAATTGATTTAGGACCTAGTGTCCTTATACTAAAAGCAGATCCCATAACCGGGGCGGTTGAACGAGCAGGTTGGCTATCCGTTCATGTTAATGCCAATGATGTAGCTACAAGAGGAGCCGAGCCGAGATGGTTTTTGCCAACTCTCATAATGCCTACCACCACTACGGTCAAAACAGTAGAAAAGATCATGAAACAGATTCATGAAGCCGCCACAGAATTGGGAGTAGCCGTAGTTGGAGGCCACACTGAGTTCATTGATGGTATTGATCACCCCATCATTGCAGGGACTATGGCTGCAGTGATCAAAAAAGACAAATACATCACTTCGGGAGGAGCAAAACCAGGAGATAAAATAATCTTGACAAAAGGAGCAGCAATAGAATGCACGATAATACTGGCTACAGACATGGCGGAAGAAATAAAAAAGGAATTAGGATCAGAAACAGTAGAAAGAGGGAAAGCGTTCATTCAGAAAATAAGTGTTGTAAAAGATGCTCTTATAGCCGTTAAGAATGGGGAGGTCACTGCAATGCATGACGCTACGGAGGGGGGGGTTGCTGCAGCGCTACATGAATTAGGAGAAGCTTCAAACATAGATTTTATGGTCTACGAAGATAGAATCTATGTTGCCCCGGAAACACAGAAAATGTGTCGACTATTTGGTTTGGATCCACTGCAGGTGATAAGCTCAGGTGCATTAATTATCACAGCAACCGCAAAAACCAGTCAAAGAATAGTAGATAGCCTTAATGACGCAGGCATTAAAGCAGAGATAATTGGTAGAGCAACAGAAAAGAATGAAGGTCGTAGAATTGTGAAAAAGGATGGAGACATAGTAGATTTGCCACTCCCAGAACAAGATCAACTCTGGAAACTCTCTGATACTATTACATCAAAAGCAAGAAAGTTCAGGAAAATCAAGACATAACTAGATGTCCACCAAAAACTTATATGTTTGACTCAGAGTTAGAAAACTCTTAGAAGAAACCATCTGAAAAGTATTGATTGTGGGAAAAATGAGACGCAAAGATGAGAGTCTGAAAGTTGTCATAATCACCGGTAGAACCTTAGATCAAGGAAGAGCCATTGAAGGTAAAAAGATCTCAGAGGACCTACTGAATATTGCAGCCATCTGTGAATTATGTCCAGAGGATATGGAGAAGCTCAGAATCAAGGAAGGAGAAACAGTGAAACTCAGGACGGATTATGGCGAGAATATACTTATTGCCAAATCATCTGAATCCATTGATACAGGCATTGTTTTTATCCCGATGGGTCTTTGGGCAAATCGTGTAATTAGTCCAAATACGGGTAACATTGGAATGCCTTCTTTTAAGGGTGTTAGGGGAACTCTGACGGCTGCACTAGGAGAAAAACCGTCTACTCCAAAGGAATTCATAAGAAAACTGCTCAAGTTAAAGCAATAAAGGTGCTATCCATGAAATCCGTTAATGATGTTGTTTGCTCATTCTGTGGATGTTTGTGTGACGATATAGAGGTTACAATAGACAATAATCAGATAACAAAGACCAAGAAGGCCTGTGCACTAGGAAAGGCTAGATTGCTTACCGTAGAGGATACAGAAAGACTAAGAAAACCACTAATCCGGGAACAAGGAAAATTAATCGATACCACACTAGATCAAGCGATCAAGAATAGCGCTGAAATATTATCAAATGCAAGGCTACCTCTGTTATATGGATGGAGCACGACAAGCTGTGAGGCACAAAAAATCGGATTGGAAATAGCGGAAGAGATTGGCGGTATATTTGATAACACGACTTCGGTCTGTCACGGTCCAACTACCTTGGCATTTCATGAGGTAGGAATGAGTACATGTACCCTAGGTGAAGTGAAAAATCGAGCCGATGTGGTAATCTATTGGGGTAGCAATCCATTAGAGGCCCATCCAAGACATCTAAGCAGATACACATATCATTCTAAAGGTTTTTTCAGAAAGAGCTCAAAAGAGAGACAACTAATCGTGGTCGACGCTAGGGAAACCAAGACTGCAAAACTTGCAACACACTTCTTGAAAGTGAAACCAAACAACGATTACGAGCTTCTCTCTGCGTTGAGAATAGCAGTAAAGACAGGAGATTTAGATCATGAGACAGTAGCAGGCATTCCTAAGGAAAGAATTATAGAAATTGCAGAGTTAATGAAGAATGCAGAATATGGTGCACTGTTCTTTGGTTTAGGACTGACAATGAGCAGAGGAAAGCACAGAAACATCGACGCAGCGATCTGTCTCACAAGTGATCTGAACGCTCACACAAAATGGATAATAATGCCGATGAGAGGACACTATAATGTTACAGGAGTGAACGCTGTTTCAGCGTGGATTACAGGTTTTCCTTTTGGAATTGATTTTAGTAGAGGATATCCACGATACAACCCTGGAGAGACAACTGCTGTTGAACTTCTGTTACGAGAAGAAGTCGATGCAGCACTAATAGTAGCATCAGACCCAGTATCGAATTTTCCAATAAAAGCAGCAGAACATCTTGCGAGAATACCAATGATTGCAATTGATCCCCACAGAACTCCTACGACTGAAGTAGCTGATGTTGTAATACCGTCCGCTATTGTTGGAATTGAAGTTGAGGGAACCGCATACAGGATGGATCGTGTGCCCCTAAGATTGAAGAAGATAGTCGAACCTCCAGCAGGATGTCTTCCTGACGAAGAGATTCTGGAAAAGATGTTAAAGGCAATTAAAAAGTCTTGATTAATGAAAGGAGGATGGATGAGAAAAATGTCTAAAACTCCTCAAAGTCCACTGATCATAAACAATGGAATTGTTTACGACCCTCTTAACAACGTTCTAGGAGAGAAGGCGAGTCTATATATTAAGAACGGTAAAATTGTCGATGAGTTCAGAGAGAATGGTGCAAAAGTAATAGATGCTCAAGGAATGCTTGTTATGCCTGGCGGTGTTGACATACACACACATATAGCGGGGTCCAAAGTCAACACAGGCCGTATGCTTAGACCGGAAGAACATAGAGTATCTTTTGTGCCCAAAGGTGTGATGCCAAGATCTGGCGGAGGATATTCAACACCTACAACATACATATGTGGATATAGATACGCCATTATGGGTTATACAACAGCATTCGAACCAGCCACACCGCCCCTAAAAACAAGACATACTCATGAAGAACTGAATGACACTCCGATCATTGATAAGGCCTGTTTTCCATTACTCGGGAATAATTGGATTATCATGAACTATCTTAAAGACAGGGAAACTGAGAAACTAAAAGGATACATAGCTTGGATTATGCAGGCTATTAAGGGGTATGCAATCAAAATTGTAGCACCTGGTTCGACTGAGGCTTGGAGTTGGGCCAAGGGAATATCAAGCCTTGATGAAGAAGTTCCTCATTTTGGCGTTTCTCCAAAGGAAATAATCCGAGGACTTGTAGAGATAAATGAGAATCTGAATCTTCCACACACAGTTCACCTACATACACTCAATTTGGGACGGCCCGGAAACTATGAAACAGCTATCGAGACAATGAGAATTCTAGAGGGTTTCAAGCCCGCAAAGGAACGTAAGCGAGTACTCCACATTACCCACATTCAGTTTAATTCATATTCAGGCACATCTTGGAAGGATTTCGGTTCAGGTGCAGCAGAGATAGCCAACTATCTGAATTCACACGAACACATAAGTGTTGACATGGGACAGGTCGTCTTTGGCAATACAACAACCATGACTGCAGATGGTGAATGGCAATACCGGCTTCGTAAACTTACCGGATTTAAATGGGTGAATGGGGATGTTGAACTGGAAACGGGAATGGGTGTAGTTCCCTACATTTTTTCGCGGAAGAATTTCGTTAATGCCATCCAGTGGTCAGTAGGACTGGAACTAGCCCTCCTAACAAAAGATCCTTGGCAAGTCTATCTTACTACTGATCATCCGAATGGAGGACCATTTACAGCCTATCCTACAATTATCTCTTGGCTCATGAGTAAAAAGGCCAGAAGGGAAATGCTAGAAAAAGTTCATAAAGCAGCATCGGGACGAACAACTCTACCCGATGTTGATAGAGAACTTGATTTTGGAGAAATAGCAGTGATATCACGTGCGGCCACAGCTAAAGCTCTTGGTTTGAAGGACAAAGGACATTTAGGTCCTGGCGCTGATGCGGATATAGCCATATATCCTATTTATCCAGAGAAAGATGATGCTGCCACGGAGCCTAAGAAGGTGATTAAAGCCTTTTCCAAAACAGCCTACACAATTAAAGACGGGGTTGTGGTTGCCGAGAAAGGCAAGATAATTGAGCAACCTTTTGGCAAGACTTTCTGGATAGACGTAGAAATACCCGATAGCATAATTAAGGAAACTTATAATGATGTGAAAGAAAGCTTTGACAAATATTACACAATCAATTTGTCAAATTACCTAATAGGAGATAGGGAACTGCTTAGATCGTCTCCGATAAAGGTTAGCCCTTGATATAGATGGATTTGTGAGTGGAAAAGATGCAGGAAATTATGCTTGTATTCAAGGAAAAATTAAAGGTTCCTATCGAAGCCGAGGTAATATCTCCAAATACATTCTCAGGAAAAAAGATGAATGAGATTGCCGGTCTTAAGGTTTGGCATGGCAACAGGAGAATCAAGTTGGGAGATGTCTTCGAAATAGAGGGCGAAACGTCAAATGAACCGGAGAACTTACACATAATAATCAAGGGAGATGCCTCAAAAGTCAAATGTGTGGGAAAGCGAATGACTTCTGGTAGAATCACAATATCAGGAAATATTGGAATGCACGTTGGAGCTGAGATGTACGGAGGAGAGATTATAGTTGAGGGTGATGCTGAAAGCTGGGCTGGGACGGAGCTTTATGGAGGTTTGCTTAATATCAAAGGAAATGCTGGGGACTATGTAGGCGCCGTCTACAGAGGAGAGTGGAGGGGAATGAAAAAAGGGCTAATAATGGTGGAGGGAAACGTAGGCAATGAATTGGCACTATGGATGAGGGGGGGAAAGATCACTGTCAAGGGAAATGCAGGCTCATTCGCTTGCGCACATTTGAGCGGAGGAACGGTTATGATTCATGGGGATATTAACGGGTTCTTAGGGGCCGAAATGAAAAAGGGGATTATAGTTACATTCAGTAAATTGGAAGAGCTATTGCCTGGATTCAAGTTCAACGAAGAAGTGCCAATATTGAGGCTGGATGAGGAGGAAATTGAAGGGCCCTTTCTCAGATTTGTGGGGGACTTGGCAGAAAGCGGAAAAGGAGAACTTTACGTCCTAAAAGAGAAAAACCAGCATTTAACCTAGACCAGATATTGATCTATTTTTCCATTAAGCGTTTAAAATCCCAAGCTAGGGAAAGAAATACCATCCGGCAAGAACAGTGGCAGAGATTATTGCTTGAATTGAAATCAAAGCATAAACAAGGCGTTTTTCGCTTTGCGGTCCGAATATACGTAGAACTAAATTGAGAAGAGTAGCATAATGTGAATCTTCAAGCAATCCTGTTCCTTTGTTAAAAGCAGGAAGCCTGTGTCGAGGGCAATCCCGCAGAAAATCTTTGAACGAATAGACGAAATTTAGAAGTTGAGGGATTGTACATAGTATGATTATCTTTTCCATATTTGATAAAATAGATGCCACAATAATACACATTCCACTAAAATAAGTATAAGAATTGCCGACAAAAACTCTGGCAGGATGTTTATTATAGTAGGCCAGGGCAAAGCTAGCTGCTAAGAACGGCGTCATCATGAAAACAGCAAAAAGTTGTTCTGTTAAAACGCCCAAGATAAGGACGGTTCCACCCAGCACTATTGATTGTCCGACTTCAAGCAGATTTATCCCAGCATATATGTTTATTGTGTTGGCCATATAAACGGTCATCAAAGGAATTAACACCCACATGTAGACTAATCCAAGTTCAATAACACCGAAAAAAGGAATAGAAACGGAAGTCGCACCAGTATAATTTACTATAAGAGGTATAGCAGAAACAAGCGGAATCAATAGTTTGTACCTCCAGCGTATGTTTAAAACATCATCCATAAATCCCAATAGAAGAGCTGATGAAATAGCCAGCAGACTCGTATAGATGAGATTAACCTGGATCCCGAGAAGTGGCGAAAATGCAACGGTAGATAGAATGAAAATCATTCCAACAACCAATCCCAGGCTCTCCGGGACTTTTGTCTCTTTGATCCTGTGATAATCCATACCAGACAAGCCATTTTCCATAAACTTTTTTCCAGCCGTTGGAATAAAGAGAAAACTCATTGCGAATACAGCTACGAACTGTGAGACAAATAACCACCAGAAAGATGCTAAAGCCATCATAAAGTCCCCTTAAGGACGAAAGCTCATCCTGATTAGAATTAAAGATTTAACTACTATTATCTTATATATGTTTTTTACCATGAAGACATCCCTTCGACAGTTCAAAAATCATTGACTATTTTAATGATTGAGAAGACATCACAAAGCCGGAGGCGGAACATACAGATGGAGTCTGGCACTAAAAAACAAAGAGTAGTCGTTGGAGGAACATTTGATTTAATCCATCCTGGACACTTATACTTCCTTAAGAAGGCAAGAGAATTTGGAAAATTGATTGTCATAGTCGCTAGAGACAAAAACGTTGAGAGAATTAAGAGGCATAAACCAGTGATCCCAGAAAGACAACGTCTTGCAGTAGTCAAAGGCTTGAAGTATGTTGACGAGGCAATTCTTGGTAGTGAATCAGATGACTTGTTGGAGATAATGAAGGAACTAAAGCCCGATATCATAGTCTTGGGCCCAGATCAAGTATTTTCAGAAGAAGATGTGCAAAATGAATTAAGAAGTCAGGGACTGAATGTTAAGATTGTCCGCATTGATAAGGTATGCGACGAGCATCCGTTGTGTCATACTCAGAAGATTATCAAAAAGATATTGAACAAGGAAAGGAAATATCCAAATCGCTAGTTATTTTTTTTCTTCATTTCTTTTCGGGCTTCTCTGCAACTACAGTCAGACTTACAGTATCCCCGTCTCTAAGATCTAGTTCTTTTCTGAGGAAAACTGGTGAGATAATCTCCAGAACATCGCTTCCATAATGGGTTCGTTTGATAAGTATGACAGCCCCTTCCATCTTCCCATTAACAGTAACTCGATGACATTTCACAGAACCAAAAGATCGACCTTCGTTTGCGAATCCCTCTATTATGATGCCAGGAAGCAGATCCAGCATTTTTCTTGCGCGTAAATCATCTTGTGTCTTTATACGAATATTCAGTGTTCCAGCGTAAGGCTCAAACCCCAGCTTCTCCTTAAACTGTCTGAAATATCCTTCTCTACTCACATAATAAGCACCTTCTCTCATTCCTTCAAAAACCTCGCCTCTAATCTCAAAAGGAGCCAGATGGCCTTCAAAAATAGTACTCAAAGATATATATACAGTTCTTAAAGCATTCATACCAGTTTCAGTAATCTCTATCCTCTGGCCCTTTCGAGACACTTCACGAGTAATCCAACCTATCTTTTCAAGCTCCTGAAGATGTCTTGATGCAGTCTGCTGGCTTAGTCCAAGTACCCCGGCCAATTTTACGGAAGAAGTCCAAATCTGCCTGTTAATTTCAGCCAGTCGAAGCAGTGTAAACCACAAACCATTTTCCATGTGAGTTCCTCTCCTCAAAAAGCGCTAAACTGCAATCTATGAGAGCTATATTGAGTTGTAAGAGATTCTAAATTGACCTTTGACTCTGGAGACGTGATGTTGATCCTAATCGGTCACTCAGATTCCATATCTTTAGATATTCTCTTTGCATGATTTTTGTTTTATCTTCCATTCTTATATGTTGATCAATCCTTTCAAGAAACTCTTTGGCTATTTCCTTTTCTTCTTCAAAAAGATTGTTTTGCTCACCAGGATCGCTATTAAGATTATACAGCTCATCAGAGGCGTTTTCATTGTATATGTATTTCCAACCCTTAGATCTGTAAGATATCCGCCGATGTCCCAAATCCAATTTTACGATTCTAGATCTATCGTATGACATTAAGGATTCACGATTCTTAACTCCTTCCTCACTGATGGCAGGATTATCAGGAAAGTTTGGTCTGGACTCTTTCAAAAGCTGGCTTAAATCTCTTCCCAAATAATTCCTAGGCATTTCGCAAAACCCTAAGAGACCAAGCATTGTAGAAGGCAAATGTATGAGACTCATTTGCTCCGAAACAACTCCTGGCGATAATTCAGGACCTGCCATTATTAGGGGAACGCGTATCAATTCATCGTAAAGATGAAGTAGATGACCAAATCTTCCGTGTTCAAAAAATTCTTGTCCATGATCGCTTGTTAAAACGAAGTAAGTATTGTCCAGGTTTATGTCCATTCCTTCGAGCTTCGATAGAAGAAGACCAATGGACTCATCAACACGGATTATTGAGTCCTTATACCAGCTCAAAGTCCATAGAATCTCGTCCTTTGACAAGCGCTTGTTTTCAAGGAGTTTACTTTGTATTCGACCGAATTTAAACGAGATAAATGAATTTGGCTTGTTGGGAATATGAGGTTCATGGCAGTCCATATAATGAAGCCAAGTAAAGAATGGTGGTTTGCTATCCTTCATCAACTCCAAGTTTGCCTTAGTTAGCTGATCCGATTGTAAGCAGAATCTTGGCCATATATTGAAAAAAGCGCTGAAGAAGCACACCAGGAACCTTACAATAGCCCCTGAACTATATAAAAACGGATTCCGATTTCTAAGATTAACTCTCTCGAGTTTAGCAAGCAGATTTTGAACTACGACTCTTTTGTCATCAATAAAGGAAGTGAATCCCCCATCAAAACCAAAATATCTTGAAATCCATGGATTCGTTTGACACGATATTGTAGAATAACCGGTTTTTCTCAGCAAACGAACAAAGGATTTCCTTGGTGAGAAGTTGACATATCCATCGTACATAAGTGGATATGTAGACGTCAGAAATGACTTTACGGATGGAGCGGTCCAAGGCGCAGTGGAAATAGCTCTCTTAAAGAATAAACCCTTCTTCGCAAGTTTCTGAAGATTGGGTATTTTTTTCTGTCTAATAAGCGAGGTTGTAATATCGTATCTGAGACAGTCAATAGTTATAAGCACCAGATTGTGGCGCTCATTTCCTTTGGAAAGAATCCTTAATCACCACACCACTACTATATACTATAGGGTTGAAACTATTTAACTCAAAGCTGGAAATGATGCACAAATCGAACACAATCAATACCAACATTTTAACAAGTGAATTAACCGTTACCGTCAATAGAGAAGTAACTAATTAAAAAATTTTTGGCAAAAAAGTAATTTGTAGTATTGAAGAAAGAAGGAATTTCTTGGATAAAGAGGTTTTTGATCGTTATTTAATGCTGAGTTTTATTTGTCTTAAGATATCCTCCTCTTTCACGTCAAATGTACTGGTCCAGGCATCGGTCTGTCTATTGACGGGGATAACCTCAATCTTCTTCTCCTCAAGAATTGCCCATTCATCACTTGATTTTTCATAATTCCACCTAGGAATCAAGAACTTCTTTATCTTAACCTTCTTAGTCCTAATTGCAGCCAGGAACTTACCGGTTCCTCGCCATCCCAATCCTCCGACCGGACCAACATTACCCTTAATATCAACCTTACCTGTCATAACCACATTTGGTTCCATCTTCATCTTGGCCAATTCAGAGACTGCTGCTGTGCTAAATGCAATTCCTAGGCTAGGTCCACTAACTCCCATGCCAGCAGATCCTTCCAGTGGACTGATTATTTGGAAAGTAAAATCAAATTTAGAACCATCTATATCTAGCTTATCTTTGATATAATGGCGGACGTAGGTAACAGCATTCGTCGCACTCTCAATGACACTTAGGTCATCAACAGTTGTAGCTGGACCAATAACAGCTGTTTTGGCTGCTCCGGTTACTGAAATCTTACCACTTCCATTCTTAT
>JBHLPJ010000142.1:0-3655 GCA_048939565.1 Promethearchaeota archaeon | reverse complement strand
TAAAGAATCCCAAACTGTCTTCCTCCATCATTCTTGCAATATGTGGACGGGTGACAAGATAGTGATGGAGGACTACTGCGGTCTCAACATCAAGTTCCTCAACCATCTTGTGTCTTCGCTTTTCGGAAATTATCTTCGAGAACAGCGACAGTAAAGAGCGATGCCACTTACCCTTAACAGATAATCCTTTTGTCCTTTCCATCTCTGCAATCTGAATATCTGCAAATCGATTCAAGAGAGCCTCTGCTTTGGGAGTAAACTCCATTAGAGCCAAGATCGGGTAAAGCTCTCTTGGTGGTTTCAAGAAATCGCCTCCTCTGGTCCATAGTTGACTATTCTAACTATTTGTTCAAAAAAGTTTATAAAATAGCTCCTTGTGCTTTACCTACGGAATTGAAGTCAACGCGGAGCCACAGAATTGATCGATGAAATAGGCCAAGAACTTGAAGGTCTAAAGAAAAAAGCCCTATGGCTAAAGCAACTCAGAGATGAAAACAACAAGAAAACCAGAGAGTACCTCGAAGAACGAAATAATCTAAATACTCAACATAGTGGACTTGTCAGTGAGGCAAGATTGGAACAGAAGCTGAGAGATGAAATAAATAAGAAAGTAGCCGAGAATAAAGAAGAGAAGACAGAGTTCAAACAGCGAATATCTGAATTAGTGCAAAAAGTCAAGCATTTCAAGGAGCAGAAGCAAGGCATAAAGGCTCCCAATAACCCCCCTCGTAATTTGGAGCAGCAAATTACAAGCATAGAATGGAAAATCCAGACTACTGTGCTTGACTTAAAGAAAGAAAGAGAGCTAATCAGCAGAGTCTCGGAGCTTGAAAGGGCTCTTGAAGAGCAAAAAAAGCACGACGATATTGATTCGAGAATTATCGAAACGCTTGCGAGTATCGAGACTCTAAAGTCCAATATCCTTCTCATTAACAATAAGATCATAGAACTGGCGGAAGCCGCCCAAATGCACCATAAAAATATGATTGGGTTTTACGATGATGCAAAACGGGTCAAAGAAAAGGCAGACACAATACACCTGAAATTCCTTGAGACAAGAAAACTCGCCAATGAATATCATCAGAAATATCTAGAATTACGTAAACAGATGAAGGAAATGGTCCAGAAGATACATGAGCAGAAAAGCGTTAGACGAAAAGAAAAACACAGACGTCAAGAGGAATTACTCAAAGAAAAAGCTAAGAAAGCTTTCGAGAAGCTAAAAGTGGGTGGGAAGTTGTCTTTTGATGAATTCGCTATGTTAGTAGAACAGGGATTGATCTAGCAGCACGTAGGGTACTTCTCTTTCAAGCAATTAAGGTATTAACTACTATTCCGCTGGCCCTTCTTCTGGAAACTGACAGAAATAGTCGGCCGAATTTCTAAGTCCTTCACCAATGGCACCTTCACTTATCTCCACAATGACAGTTTCTTTACCCCTTTCCTTTGCTTTTACCAAAACTGGTATCAAATTCTCATCATCCGTAACAAGCGCTAGTACCTTAATTTTGTCATTATAAGCTAGCTCCATTGCTTCAAGCGCCACATAAACATCTGTATCGTTCAGATAAACGATCGATAGAAAGCCGAGTTTTGAGATCGCCTTTGACACATCATCAGAAGGGAGTTCATTCAGAAGTACTTTTGCCACTCTGAGGTTTCCTATCTCTTCCAGTACGTTCTTAACGTTTCTTAATTCTAGGTCTATTCTGCTGTCTCCTAGGTTTTTTCCATCTACCAAGAGTCCAATACTTTTTCCCTTCATCCTCCGCAGTCTTTTTATTGCGTGTTTTATGCCACTCACTGTCATTTCCTTCCTTAGATATTATACCCTGCTAACTTCCAAATCTTCTTTCCCTTTGCTGAAATATTCTAATTGCTCGCCAAAAATCAATCTTTCTTAAGGCTGGCCAATACACGTCACAGAAGTATAGCTCAGAGTATGCGGATTGCCAGAGAAGAAATCCGGATAATCTTTCTTCTCCTGACGTTCTAATTATCAAATCAGGGTCAGGTAATCCGGCGGTATAGAGGTATTTTTCTATAAGTGATTCATTGACTTCTTCTGGTCTAATAACACCTTGTGAAACTTCCATCGCTATGCTCCTAAAAGCGTCAACAATTTCAGCCCTTCCACCATAGCCAATTGCGACATTCAAAAGATGATCATCATAGTCTTTGGTCTTTTCTTCAATCTTGAGAACAATTTCCTGCAGTTCCTCTGGAAGCATGTTCCTCCTACCGATGGCTTGTACCTTAACCCTATACTTATGAATATTCCTATCCTCTAGAACTTCCTCGAATTTTGATTTGGCCAATTTCATGATCTCTTCGACTTCCCGACGCCTGCGTCTAAAATTCTCAATGGAAAACGCATAAAGTGTAACAACCTTTATCCCTACTTCCCAGCACCATGATAGGAATTCTCTAACCTTCTCCGCGCCCAAGTAATGCCCGACCCAGACGTTCAATCCTTTCTTTCGAGCAAATCGTCTGTTCCCATCAAGAATAACGCCAACATGTCCTGGTTTTCTGCCATTCTTAACTTGTTTCCAGAGACGCCAGCCATATAATCTATATAATGGGCCCAGCAACAACCCCTTCAAGTTGACCATGAGTATCCCTACTTCGGTAATAACTGATTATTGCCTCTACTTGTTTGGTTATCGCATCCTATAAAAACTTATTAGTCAAACTAGAGGCCCACTTACGCTCTTTAGGCCATTATTTCTGACACGCAAAAAGTCTGTTTATATTCCAATTTTGGTATTTGCCTTTCGTCATACCAATTTTGCGATTTTTTTCGCAGCTCTCTCCATTTCCAGGAAGATCAAACCGATTTTTGCATCTTTTGTTGCGCTGGTTGTTAATACGGCATTAGGTCCTGCACCCATTGCAATGATATATCCGTCCACCCCTTTTACGAATACCTGTTCTAATTCGCCTTTTCCTAGCTCGGCTGCAGCTCTCTCTCCCAAAGAAAGCATTGCTGCTGTCATGGCAGCAATCATGGCCTCATCAACTCCAGCTGGAAGTGCTGAGGCAATCGGCAGCCCTTCAACACTGACGATGGCTGTTGCTTGGATTTGTGGAATGTTCATTTCAAGGTCTCTAAGAATGTCCTCAAGTGTTTCACTTTTCGGTGTAGCTGCCATATAATTTTTCTCCCAAGGAATTTTGCAGAATTATTAGGCTTTTTCGAGTTCTCCAAGAGCTGTTTTGATTTCCTCTTCCTCATCCTTTTCCGCTGTTACTTCTGGTACCACGGGTTTTTCGGCCAGAAACTCCTCTAGAACCTCTTTGAGTTCATCACTAGTCTTCTTCATAACTAATCTAATCATACCTATATTGACGTCATGATCCGTTACTACACACAGTACACCTTTTCCACAGCTAGCCGCAAATATCTTTCCATCGTTGAATTCTGAAGTTACAAGATCGAGATTTCCTATGTCGAGATTCTTTCCCTGCTCCTCGCTGGCACTGAATACTGCGCTAGCAATAGCACCAATTCCATCAATGTCGACCGGATAGTACGAGAATTTTGATACATGTGCTATTGTTAAACCTGTTCTGTCCACCAGAATGACCTTCTTTATTCCAGTTTCACTTTTGATGACCTTACTCAAGATTTTGTCAAAGGATTTTAAGTCAA